>NZ_JBFUKT010000013.1:0-36321 GCF_056400705.1 Paenisporosarcina sp. P5_A11 | reverse complement strand
TCTTTACATTTATTGATGCTAAATGAGCATAAGTAGTCTGAAATCCATTTTTATGATCTACTACTACTCTGTTTCCGTAAGTGCCTTCTTTTCCAGCGGATGTAACAACACCATTATCAGCTGCTTTTATTGCAAAGCCACTAGGTCGAGCAATATCAATTCCGCGATGCTCTCTACCCCAACGTCGGCCCATTTCACTTGAAATGTAGCCCCCTTCAGCTGGCCAAGAAAACTTACCTGAACCACGAGATGGAGTTACTTTTGTCCCTTTAACTACGATACTATTTTTTGATTCTTTAACAATCTTTTCTTTTTGAATAGATTTGTCTACAGGAATCCCGTTTTGTTCTCGAATTATATACGTTATTTCTTTGGCTCCATTACTACCTTTTTGAAGAACTTTAGAATCACCTTTAAACATTTCAGATGAATTTTTCACTTGTTTTTCAAACTTCACTTCTTTTATTTGTTTTCCCTCACGAACAACTTCTACATTCACTAAAGGTTTAACCTCGGTAACTTTTAATTGTTTACCAATTTGTAGAACACTCTCTTCGCTAAAGCCATTGTTTAACTTTGTTAATTCAGCAGAAGTAAGATTATGTTGAGCAGCGATTTTGCTAAATGAATCCCCGGCTTGAACCGAATATGTTTTCTCTTCTAAAGCACCTTGTTGAAGGTAACTAACTGCTTCATTTACGGTCAAAATCTTATCTGGTTTTGCTTGTTTTGTCACACCAGAAACTGATTCTTTTAGCTCAATGTCTAAAATTCTTGTTTCATTATCCTTCAATGGTGGTAAAGAATCTTTAGATTCTTGATGAGCTTCCAATTCGATGAGTTCTTTTTCAGAAATAGATTGAAGTTTTAATTTGCGAATAACTTCATCGTACGATTTTAAGTCTTTGACGTAGACGGCAATCTCGTCATTGACCGACAATGCAAATGCATCTGCAGCTACCGTTACTAGGTCGTCTAGCTTGTCAATTGTTTTCGTATCGTTTGTTTCTTGATCAAAGACTTGCTCTGGAATGATGGACAATTTCGATCCATCCGTGAGTTTCAAATCATCGTATTGGGAGCTTGTCTTTTCAATTTTTTCTTCTACAAGGTCTTTCACAACCTTTTTATCTGAAACCGCTCCTACATATTCACCACTAGCATATATATGAAAAATCTCCTGCAATTGACTGCTTTCATTGTCTTTTGCAAATCCGATATTAAATGTAAGACTTGAAGCAAGCACTACGATTATGGCTGCTTTTTTCATTATATTTGATGTGCGGTTTGGCTTTCGGTCGGATGAAATCTTCTTCCTGTCACCAGTATTCCATTTCAAATTCATGATAAAGCCCCTCTCAAAATCTCATCCGAAAACGAATGGTTCTTTTTGTGTGAAACATTTCACACTTATATAATTTAACACAACCTATTTCTTCAGTCCTCACGATCGCCCACATTGTAAAGAAAATGACTCATTCATTCCATGTATTACATTTAAATGGTATAAATTGCATTAAAAAGATGTCTATATTCTAATAATTCCATTTTATTTCACATAATAAATATCTCTTTTCACCTAGTACTTCAATTTCGACGCTCCTTTATTGTTGTTTTTGTCATATTCTAAGTCCCCTGCCTATGCTATTTAGCTGCAATACGTTAAAATTAGAGTATTAGTTAGAGAAGGGGAAATTCAATGACTGACGAACAAGAACAACGAAATGCTATAAAAAAAATACCTTATGCTCACAGAAAAGCATCTAAAGCTGTCGTAGCAAAACGTATTGTTATGATTATCATAGGTGCTATTTTTATGGCCATGAGTATTGAATTATTCTTAGTACCTAATCAATTATTAGATGGCGGGATTGTGGGAATATCCATTATCTTATCTCATCTATCGGGTCTTGAAATAGGACTCTTTATTTTCCTACTAAACATACCTTTCTTTTTTATAGGATATAAACAAATTGGTAAAACGTTTGCTTTATCTACAGTGTTAGGAATAACTGTCCTCTCAATTTTTACATATTTTTTACATCCTGTTGCTCGTTTCACAGATGATTTACTTTTAGCAACTGTTTTTGGTGGAATCGTACTCGGTATAGGTGTTGGACTTGTCATTCGTTATGGTGGCTCTTTAGATGGCACTGAAATCTTAGCTATTCTTTTTAGTAGCAAGTCGGCTTTTTCTGTAGGCGAAATTATTATGGTCTTCAACGTAATGATTTTCACGATTGCAGGATTTGTATTTACTTGGGAACAAGCGATGTATTCTGCATTGGCTTACTTTATCGCCTATAAAACAATCGATATTGTAATCCAAGGATTAGACGAATCAAAATCGGTGTATATCATCAGTGAACATGTTGATGAAGTCGGTGAAGCCATTATTGACCGACTGGGACGTGGAGTTACTTATTTACACGGTGAAGGTGCGTATACTGGAGATAAGAAGAAAATTATTTTCACTGTAATCACCCGTTTAGAAGAAGCGAAACTAAAAACCATTGTAGAAGATATCGATCTTCAAGCGTTTGTGGCAATTGGGAACATAGCAGAAGTACGTGGTGGACGTTTCAAGAAAAAAAATATTCATTAATGTCTCTGTAAAGAAAAAATGCGCTTTCCCATTATGGGAAGCGCATTTTTTTGTTAGTGGTCGATTCAGTTGTTTGCTGCTAAATGTTTGTAGGAAATATATTCTGAAGTGATCTGAGAAGAATCAAAAATGCAATCTGAACTATGAGCCATAGCACTATTGATGCAATCCCCAAAAACGCAAAAAAGCGAAGAAAGTTTCCTTTCCCCGCTTTTTCGTGGGTTATTAATTTAGCGCCAAACGCTAGTAATAATATTAGTTTGATTTCGATCTGGTCCTACTGAGAAAATTGAAATTGGTACACCGCTTAATTGTGAAATTCGTTCTAAGTAGTGTCTTGCATTTTCTGGAAGTTGGTCAAGTGATTTGCAAGATGTTACATCTTCGCTCCAACCTGGTAATTCTTCGTATACTGGTTCGCAGTCAGCTAACATACGTAAGTTCGCTGGATACTCAGTAATCAGTTCACCCTTATATCTGTAAGCTGTACAAATCTTCACCGTGTCTAATCCAGTCAACACGTCAATCGAGTTAACTGTAAGATCTGTTAATCCACTCACACGACGCGCATGGCGGATAACTACGCTGTCAAACCAACCGATACGTCGTGGACGACCAGTTGTTGTACCATACTCTTTACCAACTTCACGAATTTGATTGCCAACTTCGTCAAATAATTCAGTTGGGAACGGACCATCACCTACGCGAGATGTATATGCTTTACATACACCCACAACGTGGTTAATTTTCGTTGGGCCTACACCCGCTCCAATTGTCACTCCACCTGCTACCGGGTTAGAAGATGTCACAAATGGATAAGTACCTTGGTCAATATCTAGCATAACCCCTTGTGCACCTTCAAATAAAACACGTCGGCCATCATCTAAAGCGTCGTTCAATACTTTAGATGTATCCGTTACATACTTAGCAATTTCTTGACCATAACCGTAGTATTCTTCAAGAATTTCTTCTTTTGTAAAACCTTCTGTTTCATAGAACTTATCAAACAAACGATTTTTCTCTTCTAAATTGCGCTCAAGTTTTTCTTCAAATACTTCTTTATCAAGTAAGTCAGCCATACGAATACCTACACGTGCTGCTTTATCCATGTAAGCTGGTCCAATACCTTTACCTGTAGTACCAATTTTGTTTGCACCACGACGAGTTTCTTCCACTTCGTCTTGCTTCAAGTGGTAAGGTAAAATAACGTGTGCACGATTTGAAATACGTAAGTTTTCAGTCGTTACCCCACGCTCATGTAATCCTTTTAACTCTTTTACTAATGCTTTTGGATCGACAACCATTCCGTTCCCGATCACTGAAATTTTGTCTTTATAAAAAATACCTGAAGGGATTAGGTGGAGCTTGTACGTTTCTCCACCAAAAATAATGGTATGTCCCGCATTATTCCCACCTTGATAACGAGCAATTACTTCAGAATTCTCAGATAGGAAGTCGGTAATTTTCCCTTTACCTTCGTCTCCCCATTGTGTTCCTACTACTACAACCGATGTCATAATCAGCACCTCCGTCAGACGCTTTCACGCGTCCTGAATCAAACAGTCTTAATTGTACCAACGTAAACGCATTGAGTCAACCAAAAACAAGAAAAACACGAACGTAAAAATGAAAAAAGACATTCATCGTTCGTGTTTTTTCCAGAAAGCTAATAGTCAGGTGTTGGTTGTTGATGCTGACTCCAATCAATGTTTACAAACTTATTGAACTCTTTAACAAAAGCAAGGGTTACAGTTCCTGTAGGGCCGTTACGTTGTTTCGCAATTATAATTTCAATCATGTTTTGATTTTCAGTTTCCTTATCGTAGTAATCCTCACGATATAAGAAAGATACAATATCGGCATCTTGCTCAATACTTCCCGATTCACGTAAATCGGACATCATTGGACGCTTGTCCTGACGTTGCTCTACTCCACGAGAAAGCTGAGACAATGCAATAACAGGCACTTGTAACTCACGTGCAAGTGATTTTAATGATCTTGAAATTTCCGATACTTCTTGTTGACGATTTTCTTTACCGTTTGAGCTACCTACAATAAGTTGCAAGTAATCAATCATGATCATACCGAGACCAAATTCTTGTTTTAGTCGACGACACTTTGACCGAATTTCATTTATACGAATACCCGGAGTATCGTCGATGAAAATTCCAGCGTTAGACAAACTACCCATAGCCATTGTTAGTTTGCGCCAATCTTCTGCAGTTAATGCACCCGTACGTAACACTTGTGCATCAATATTTCCTTCCGCACAAAGCATACGCATTACCAGCTGCTCTGCACCCATCTCTAGACTGAAGATGGCTACATTTTCTTCGGTTTTGGTTGCCACATTTTGCGCCACATTCAAGGCAAAAGCGGTTTTACCTACTGACGGTCGGGCTGCAACAATAATTAAATCATTGCGTTGGAAACCGGCAGTAATACGGTCTAAATCACGGAACCCTGTAGGTACACCTGTAATATCACCTTTACGAGCATGAAGAAGTTCAATGTTGTCATACGTTTGCACCAACACATCTTTTATGTGTCTGAAATCACCCGCATTTTTCCGATTGGATACTTCCATCATTTTCTTTTCGGCTTCAGATAATAAGGCTTCTACTTCATCTTCACGTGTAAAGCCATCCTCGACGATATTTGTTGCTACTCGAATTAAACGACGTAACAACGCCTTTTCTTCCACTATGCGTGCGTAATGTGCAATGTTAGCTGCGGTAGGCACTGAATTCGCGATTTCTGTTAAATACGAAAGACCACCAACATCTTCTAGTTCCTTCTTTGACGATAATTCTTCGGTCACTGTCACGACGTCGATTGGTTTTCCTTGATCGCTTAGACGATTCATCGTCTGGAAAATCTTTTGATGCGCTACTCTATAAAAATCTTCATATTGTAATATTTCGGCAGCCGTAATGAGCGCTTGAGGCTCTAAAAAGATAGCCCCAATAACGGACTGTTCAGCTTCTTGGTTGTGAGGGGGAATCCGATCCATCATGGGCTCGCTCATTGCAGTCTCTCCTTATGCTTCTTCTGTTACATGTACTTTCAATATAGCAGTTACTTCTTGATGTAATTTTACTGGAATGTTTGTATAACCTAATCCACGAATGGCATCATCTAATTCCATTTTACGTTTATCGATTTTAATTCCTGTTGATTTGTGAAGTTGTTCAGCTACTTGTTTCGTTGTAATCGAACCAAATAATCGGCCACCTTCGCCAGATTTAGCTTTTAATTCTACCGTTATTTCTTCTAATTTCTCTTTTAACTTTTTCGCATCTTCATGCACTTGTTCAGCCTGTTGATCTTGTTTTCGTTTTTGACCATCTAATGCACTAATTGTTGCTTGGTTCGCTTCTGTTGCTAAGTTGTTTTTCAATAAAAAGTTATGGGCATACCCATCTGCTACATTTTTAATTTCGCCTTTTTTCCCTTTGCCTTTAACATCTTTCAAGAAAATTACTTTCATGTTGATTGGCCTCCTTCGACAATTTCAATGATTGCTAATTTCAGTTGTTCAATTGCTATCTCAATCATGCCATTTTTAATTTGACATGCGGCATTAGTTAAATGACCACCGCCACCGAGTTTTTCCATAATCACTTGAACATTAATCTCACCCATAGAACGTGCGCTAATGCCCACATCTCCATTATCTTTTTTAGCCACTACAAATGAGGCTGATACACCCTTCATAGTCAGCAGAATATCTGCAGTCTGTGCAATAAGCACTTGGCTATAAGGTTTCGTTTCTTCCCCGTGCGCAATTGCTATGCCTTCGCGGAAAAATTCAACGGTTTGGACAATTTTTGAGCGCTCAATATATGTCGCTATGTCTTCTTTCAGCAAACGCTGCACTAACACTGTGTCTGCTCCATTTGTGCGTAAATATGAGGCTGCCTCAAATGTTCTTGCTCCTGTCCGAAGAGTAAAGCTCTTCGTATCGACAATAATTCCAGCAAGCATCGCAGTTGCTTCAAGCATGGATATTTTATCATGTTTAGGCTGATATTCAAGTAACTCTGTAACGAGTTCAGATGTTGATGATGCATAAGGCTCCATATAAACAAGCATTGTATTAGAGATAAACTCTTCACCACGACGGTGATGGTCTATAACCACTACTTTTTCAGCTCGATTTAATAGCTTTTCATCAATAACCATACTTGGTTTATGTGTATCTACGACCACGAGTAATGTGCGATCAGTTAATTTCGATAACGCTTCTTCAGGTGTTATAAAGCGTTCAAACAGCTCTGGCTTATTTTTCACTTCTTGCATTAATCGTGTCACACTCTGGTCAAGTTCATCAAAATTAATGACAACATAGCCATTAATTTGATTCATCTCTGCCATCTTACGTACACCGACAGCGGCACCTATAGCATCCATGTCCGGCAATTGATGCCCCATTACGAATACTTGATCACTATCTTGAATTAAATCACGCAATGCATGTGAAATGACACGTGCCCGAACCCGAGTGCGCTTTTCTGCTGGGTTCGTTTTACCACCATAAAACTTTACTTTTCCACTTGGCTGTTTAATGGCAACTTGGTCACCACCACGTCCTAATACTAAATCCAAACTTGACTGTGCAAGTTGACCAAGCTCAACTAATGATGATGATCCTGCACCAACTCCGATACTAAGCGTCAAGGATAAGTTTAATTTAGAAGTAGTTTCTCTTATTTCATCTAATATCGCAAACTTCGTTTTTTCTAGTTCAAGTAAAATGGATTCATTTAATACAGCAATGAAGCGGTCTGATGAAATTCGTTTAACATAAATTCCATAACCTGCTCCCCAGTTATTGACCAGAGACGTTACCACGCTATTTAACTGACTTCGTGTTTGATCTTCCATCCCTTGTGCTAATTCATCATAATTATCAATAAACAACACGGCAATCACGCTACGATCAGCATAATATAACGTTTCAAGCTCTGTTTGCTCCGTAATGTCAAAGAAATATAAGAGTTTTTCTTCTGGTTTATACAAGATTTTAAATTTCTTTCCTGACAAACTTATAGTTTGCTCTTTATTATCTTCTTGCTTTACAAGTGTGTGAAATTCTTCAGACAATGTAAATAAATTTTCTCCAATAATTGAATCAAATTCGAGCTCTCTTGCCATGTATGGATTTGCCCATTCGATTGTCCAATGCTCATTTACCAATAAAATACCAATTGGCATTTCGAGTAACGCTTCTTCTCCCACTCGTTTCATCCGGTAAGACAAAGTCTCGATATGTTTTTCTGTCTCTTCATATAAACGCTTCTCTAATTGCCAACCTATCAATAAAACTGTGGCAAATAGAACAGCTACAATTATACCTATCCACATATGCCAGAACAGGAGTAAGAGAGCGCTTATCAGGCCGAGCAATGATAGAAAAAATAAAGGAACACGAATTGGTCTTTTTCTAAAAAATGCTGACATTTTTCCAGCTCCTTATTTTCTGTTCTTCTCTTTGACATACAATCGAGCGTTGAATCCCAAATCAATAATTCCGATTATAAATGTAATCGACTGTAAAGGGAACGCTAAAATAGTTGCGACAAAAGCAAGCCATTTTGGCCATCTCTGTTGATGGATGTAGAATTGAATGAACGAAATACCTTGTAAAATAAGTAATACTCGAAGTATCAGGGTTGCATTTGCAAATACCATAAATGCAAAGGTACCTTTCTCCAATTCGACAAATAAAGTGACTACAATCACTACCATGTAATACCATAAAATAGATTTAGGGAATTTCATGTTTCGAAATGCGAGGAACTTCGGTACAACTAATCCCAATCTTTTTAAAACAGGTAATAAAATATTGATAAACACAATAACCAAAAGAAAAACAGAAATGATCAAGATGGATGGAATAACTGTTTCAAACATGAATAATATTTCTGCTACAGTATTATCATAGTTATTCGGCAATGCATTATAACGTTCTAATAACGCACCAATTTGATCATATTGATTTGACGCGATTGTTAATAATTCTTTCACCGGATTAACTCCGAAAAGCAACACAACAACCACATATTGAATGACAATAGTTGCAAGTAATACAATTACTGTCGACAGTAACATAAATAGCTTGCTTTTTTTCATCCGAATTGCATCACCGATAACAAGACCCAGTAGTGCATGAATCATGCTGATTGGGACTGCCAGTAATCCTCCGATAAAAAAAGATATTCCGATACTAACTACAGTAACGAGAATAGATGCTTTGCGATTAAATTTCGCACTATACCAAGCTAGTGGTAATGCGATAAAAAATGAGGTAATAAAACTAACTATAGGCACATATAAAGAAACAGCCAACAAAATAGAGAACAGTGCAATTACCATTGCACCTAAAGTTAGCTGTCTCGTTTGTTCATTCGGCATTCTAAAACCTTCCTAACTTAAAAAACATATATTCATTATAAAATTACCTTGATTCTCTTTAGCTATATAGGAAACACTATTTGTTGGGCATTTATTCTACCCTTTGAAGGGCAACATTACCTTCTTATTGTAACATGTTGTACAAGATGCAACAAAAGTTCAAAATAAGTGAAACTGCAGAAATCAAAAAAAGACCGGTTTCCCGGTCTTTTAAGCGTTCATGTTCAATTCTTATCTTTCTTCAGTTGAGAAAGGAAGTAATGCCATGATGCGTGATAATTTGATTGCTGAAGTTAATTTACGTTGATATTTTGCGCTTGTTCCCGTAACTCGACGTGGAAGAATTTTTCCGCGTTCTGATACGAATTTTTTAAGCAAATCAACATCTTTATAGTCAATGTGCGTAATATTGTTTGAGTTGAAATAACAAACCTTTTTACGTCTTTTGCCTCCGCGACGTGGTGCCATATCGTTTCGCCTCCTTAGTTTTTGGTTGTATTTGAGTGTGTATATAAGATATTCATCATCATGGATTGTCTGGCTTCAAGCGCCAGCTCGCATTTCCGCTTCAAGACCTCATGCGAAAACAAGTTTTCGATTCAGTCTTTCCACCGTCAAAGTCGAGCTTGAGTGGCGCTTTCCGCTTTTCGACTTAGAATGGTAAATCGTCGTCTGAAACTTCGATTGGACCACTGCCACTAGAGAATGGGTCTTCATCTACACGTGTATAGTTTTGCTGATTTGGTGATTGATTCTGTTGATTAGATGAATATTGATTGTTTTGGTTTGAACCGCCGCCATAAGGTTGTCCTTGTTGAGGACGATCTCCACCAGAACTATTACGTGGTTCAAGGAATTGAACACTATCAGCTACAACTTCAGTCGTGTAAACACGCTTTCCATCTGTGCCTTCATAGCTTCCAGTTTGAATACGCCCTTCGACACCTGCTAAACTTCCTTTTTTCAAAAAGTTTGCTGTGTTTTCAGCTGGTTTTCTCCAAACAGTACAGTTAATAAAATCCGCTTCTTTGTCACCTTGCTGGTTAGAGAATGAACGATTTACAGCTAGTGTAAAACGTGCAACTGCAACTCCACTTGGTGTATAACGAAGCTCAGGATCTTTTGTCAGTCTTCCGACTAAAACCACTCGGTTAATCATCAGAATACAACCTCCCTCGTCTGCAAGTTGTTTCGAGTAAACTCGATTTTATATTCTTATTTTTTAACGTGTGCTTTTACAGCTACATAACGAATAATATCTTCGTTAATGTTAGCAAGACGGATGTACTCGTCGATTGCTCTTGAATCAGCGTTTGCTTTCACGATTTGGTAGAAACCTTCGCGGAAGTCATTGATTTCATAAGCTAAGCGGCGTTTGCCCCATTCTTTTGACTCGATGATTTCAGCACCATTCGAAGTCAAGATTTCGTCGAAACGAGCTACTAGAGCTTTTTTCGCGTCATCTTCGATTGTTGGGCGAATAATGTACATTAATTCGTATTTTTTCATCTTTTTTGCACCTCCTTATGGACTTGGGCCTGACTGTAACAGTAGGCAAGGAGCAAGTAACGTTTATTACTCACATCAGTTGATTGTATCACAAACCTACTACACACGCAACCAACTATTTAAATGGTCTTTCTAAGCAGCTTTTTCGCTATACTAATTATATAGGGGTGAAGATTATGCAGAAATGGACCAATCCAACAAAAATCATAGACTTAGACATTCAACAAATTGGTAAGACCGGATTGATTTTGACAATTGGCTTAAGTATTGGTCTCTTACTATTGAATAGTATTGTACACCAAGATTTTTCATTTGACTTCTCCTGGCTCGGCCTGCTCCTCTTCTTGGTTGGATACATTGTCTTAATCGGTTTACATGAAGCTAGCCACTTAGTCGGTTTTGTCCTATTTGCTAAAGTCCCTTGGCGCTCACTGGATTTCGGGATTAACATGCAATTAGGAGTTGCTTACGCGACAACAAACGAAGCAGTTCAGAACAAAGCAATGAGAAAAGTGTTGATCCTTCCGTTTTGGACAACAGGAGTTCTACCTGCAGTTATTGCGATTTCGATAAATAGTCCGCTTCTTGTTTTATTATCAGCTTGGTTAATCGCTGGTGCTGTCGGAGATTTTTCAATGATAAAAGAGCTTCGAACAGTAAATGATGATGCATGGATTAAAGATGATCCAGAATTACCTAAACTATATATTTTCGAACATAAGTAAAGCTTCCCGTTTTCAAGGGAGCAGCTTTACTTATTTAGATTGACGATAGTTCGTCCAATCACCGGAAGGAATTTCATACAGTTTCATCGATTCGTCGCAAACTGTATAAACTACGGCTTCTACTAAACCGTCCAATGTTTGAACTTTTACGAATTCTCTTGAATACAAATCCGTTGTAGGATTGCCCGTATACCCCTCTAAATCATCAAGGTTTAACCACATATGGTCTGGAATCTCGTAAATGTCACCGACGATAGTGGAACCCATCGAAAGTTCAATGGCGGGATACCCCTTCCCCGTGTCATACATTTTCGCTTGAAGCATTCCACCTGTATATAAAAGTGTTGCACCGTCCATCACATGATGATTGGACTCTCCACGTAATAACGTACCATATACAAATAAATTCATGTCTAATCCCCCTTTACTTGGTATTCAAAAAAAAGGTTAGCCGAATTTCGACTAACCCTTTTGTATTATACGTTAAAGCGGAACAACATAACGTCTCCGTCTTGTACGATATATTCTTTACCTTCTAATCTCACTCTACCTGCTTCTTTTGCTAAAGCCATTGAACCGTTAGCCACTAAGTCATCATAAGATACTGTCTCTGCGCGAATAAATCCACGTTCAAAGTCAGTATGGATAACACCGGCACATTGAGGAGCCTTCATACCTTTACGGAAAGTCCAAGCACGAACTTCTTGTACACCTGCTGTAAAGTAAGTTGCAAGTCCCAATAATTGATATGCAGCTTTTACTAGTTGATCTAATCCAGCTTCTTTAATGCCTAATTCTTCAATAAACATCGCTTTTTCTTCATCATCAAGTTCAGCCATTTCTTCTTCAATCTTCGCACAAATGACAATCACTTGTGAATTTTCCGCGTTAGCGAATTCACGAACTTTTTGAACGTACTCATTTTCTTCAGCATTTGCAATTTCGTCTTCTGCAACGTTCGTTACATACAACATAGGTTTGATTGTCAATAAATGAAGACCTTTAACTACGCGTAATTCTTCTTCTGTAAATTCAACAGAACGTGCTGGTTTTTCTTCTTCAAAAGCATCACGAAGTTTGATCAAAACCGGTTCTTCAACCATTGCATCTTTGTCTTTTTGTTTCGCCATTTTGCCTACACGTTGCAAACGTTTTTCAACGCTTTCCAAGTCAGCCAAAATCAACTCAAGATTGATTACTTCAATATCCGAAATTGGATCTACTTTTCCAGCAACATGCGTTACATTTTCATCAACAAAACAACGCACAACTTGGCAAATTGCATCCACTTCACGAATATGTGCTAAGAATTTATTTCCAAGCCCTTCTCCTTTGCTAGCGCCTTTAACAATCCCAGCAATGTCAGTAAACTCAAATGCTGTTGGAACAGTTTTCTTTGGAACAACAAGTTCCGTTAATTTATTAAGACGCTCATCCGGTACTTCTACAATTCCGACGTTCGGATCAATTGTACAGAATGGGTAGTTTGCAGCTTCAGCACCTGCTTTTGTAATTGCATTAAATAAAGTTGATTTACCAACATTCGGTAATCCTACAATTCCTGCTGTTAATGCCATGGTTTCCCAACCTTTCATAATTACTAGCTTATCTCTATATAAACACTAGTTTTTCACTTTTATTATAATCTCACATCAAACGCTGAATCGAGCTCGTGTGAAGTTCTCCTATATTCATGTAACTTATATATTATAGATTTTTGTAAGGTTATTGTCTATTCTTCTGAAGAGAGTTCTGTTTTCTTCACTATCTTTTTCATTTTCTTCTCAAATTCTCTCCGTGGAATCATCACGCTATGTTGACACCCTTCACACTTTATCCGTACATCGGCACCCATTCGGATGACCTTCCACTCGTTTGTCCCACAAGGGTGTTGTTTTTTCATTTCAACTATGTCGCCAAGTTCATAGGTTTTTACGTCCATTAGGTTTTCCCCTTATCATCATTCTTAACAGGATCACCTATTCCTGCGTCCACTGATCCTGTCTTCTTCTGATACATCACCATTTTCGGATATGGAATTTCAATACCATGCTCATCCATAAAGATTTTTAAATCACGACGAATGATACGTGCAATTGCAAAGTGTTGCATAGGCATTGTTTCAGCAGTAATGCGCATAACTACTTCCGAAGCTGCCAAGTTTTGAACACCAAGTAACACAGGTAGTTTCACCAACTGTTCATATTTATCTGGAAGTTCCATTAAAAACTCACGAATAAGTTCTTCTGCCCTTGGAATGTCCGTTTCATACGCTACGCTAACATCTACAATGGCGATGGAATTGTTTAAGGAAAAGTTTACGACTTCAACAATCGTTCCGTTCGGAAATATATGAATTTCACCATTTAATCCACTAAGTTTTGTCGTTCGCAACCCTATTTCTTCAACAGTTCCTTCAGCTGCACCGATTCGTACATAATCGCCTACTGAAAATTGATCCTCAAAAATAATAAAGAACCCTGTAATTACATCACGGACTAAGTTTTGTGCCCCAAAACCAATAGCTAAACCAAGTACTCCAGCACCTGCGAGTAACCCGGTTACATCAATAGTTAAAGCTGATAAAACGGCTAGAATAGCAGCGAAATATACAATATAGGCAAGACCGTTTTGAAGTAATTTAAGCAATGTATTTTGTCTGCGTTCGGAATAACGTAAAGGCGCTTTCATCCTTACTTCAAACAATTTTTGAATCACGATTTTACCTATTTTTACCACAATTCCAGCAAGAAGTATAATAAAGAAAACTTTTAAAATGATGATACCTGAATCAATCCATAATTCTTCGTCTAGCAATAATTTTTTTATCTTATTTATGGTTGTTTCAATGTTCATTTCGATGTTCAATTTGTCTACCACCTTTTTGAATAAAGCCTATTTCTAATACGTATACTATGAAAAAAAAGAGAGTGAGCTTACCCTATGTTTGCATTTTCGTCTCATCTACAACCAGAAGAATTTTTCTATCAAGATTCCGGCGTCGCTTGGCGTCTAAGCTCGCTTTTTCTTCAGATTATTCCTTTCGAAAAATCCAATCTTACTTTTTGTTGTATAGGAACCGATCGATCCACTGGCGACGCACTTGGCCCTTTAGTGGGTACTTGGCTTAGCGAGTATCCTTCTTTTCCATATGAAGTTATCGGTACATTACAGCAACCTCTTCACGCTTTGAATTTACAACAAAATATAGAATCATTTCAAGCAAGAACAGTCAAACCATATGTAATAGCAATAGATGCTTGCTTAGGAAAAGTTGATAAAATTGGCCATATCGTTATTGAAAAAGGCCCGCTTTTCCCAGGAAAAGCAGTAAAAAAAACTTTACCATCTATCGGGGATCTTTCAATCAAAGGAATTGTAAATATCGGCGGCTTTCAAGAGTATACCGTCTTACAAAACACTCGACTTCAATTACCATATGACATGGGTAAAATTCTATCACGCGGGATTTTACTTGCTTGGCAACGGTACCAAATGAAATTGATAAGAAATAGCAACGACGACAGCCACCACCAAAATGCCTGGCAATAAGTTTGCTACTCTTATTTTAGTCAATCCAATCATATTTAAACCTATCGCCACAATCATGATTCCACCAGTTGCGGTCATTTCCCGAATGAACAATGCAAGAGCTTCTTCTGGAATAATGCGGCTAATTTGAGTGGCAAAAAGTGCGATAGTCCCTTGATATAAAATTACAGGAATTGCAGATAAAAGAACCCCAATGCCCAATGTAGTAGCTAAAATAATTGATGTAAAGCCATCGATTAACCCTTTTACAATCAATAAATCATGGTCATTTCGCAACCCACTATCGAGTGATCCTAAAATAGCCATTGAACCAATAACGAAAATCAGCGTTGCAGAAACAAATCCTTGTGCAATACTAATGTTTTCACCTTTTTTGTTCTTACCTACTTTTGCTTCAAGCCATTGACCTAATCGATTAAGTTGAAGGTCCAAATCAATCCATTCACCTATGACCGCACCCAAAACTAAACTGATAATAACAATTAAAAATTGACCGCTTTCAAACCCCATTTGAAGCCCTATTACAGTAACTGCAAGACCTATGGCGTACATTACTGTTTGCTTCATGTTTTCTGGAATGTTTTTTAACAATCTACCAATAATGGTTCCAACAATTATGAGTAGAGCATTAATTAAGGTTCCTAATAACACCATCTTTTTTCCTCATCTCACCATAGAAAGTCTTTTCTTGTTGTCATTTCCTTTTTTTCCTAATTCAATGAAATTTAATGCTAGATTATCATTCAAAAATAGAACCTATTCCCTTAAAGAATACTCTTCATGGGAATAGGCAATTTAATCTTCTAATAATTCTAAGATTCGTTCTAAATCATCTTCAGAGAAAAATTCAATTTCGATTTTTCCTTTATTTTTAGTTTTTTTAATTGAAACAGTTGTCCCGAAAATTTCACGTAATTGAGATTCTTTTTCTTCAATGAAAATATCTTTATTTATCGTTTTAGTTGTTTCACGTGAAACATTTTCATTCATCCGTTGGACAAGTGCTTCAAGCTGTCTTACATTCAAGTTCTCTTTCATAACTTTATCTGAAATAGCAGGAATCATTTTTTTTTGTTTTAATCCAAGTAATGCACGTCCATGTCCCATTGAGATTTTATTCGAGGAAATCTTCTCTCTAACCACTTCTGGTAAAGATAATAATCGAATATGATTAGCGATGTGAGGTCGACTCTTTCCTAATCTGAATGCCAATTGTTCCTGAGTAAGACTTAGATTTTCCATCAAGTTTTGGTATGCATCCGCTTCTTCAATCGGTGTTAAGTCTTCGCGTTGCAAGTTTTCAAGTATAGCAATTTCCATCATTTGTTGATCGGTAAACCCTCGAATCACAGCAGGAATTTCAGTTAAACCAGCATCTTTAGAAGCTCTAAAACGTCTTTCCCCTACTACAATTTCAAATGATTTTCCTTTTTTTCTTAAAATAATTGG
Organism: Paenisporosarcina sp. P5_A11; assembly: GCF_056400705.1. NCBI lineage: Bacteria > Bacillati > Bacillota > Bacilli > Caryophanales > Caryophanaceae > Paenisporosarcina > Paenisporosarcina sp. P5_A11. The sequence continues at coordinate 20,064 of NZ_JBFUKT010000013.1, read as the reverse complement.
TTGAAGCACACCGTGTTCTTTAATTGATTCAGATAGTTCCGCTAGTGCTGCTTCATCAAAAATTTTACGAGGCTGGAACGGATTTACCTTGATTAGATTTACAGAAATTTTTTCAACTGTTTCCATTTGATTAATTGATTCTCCAGGGAAAATCGCATTAATACCTTTACCTAAACCTTTACCTAAACCTTTAGACATTACGAATCACTTCCTTAGCCAACTCTAGATATACTTCTGCACCACGGGATTTTGGATCATAAATAATAATTGGTTCTCCGTGACTCGGAGCCTCGCTTAGTCGGACATTTCGAGGAATAATTGTTTTATACACTTTATCTTGGAAGTACTTTTTCACTTCTTCAATTACTTGAATGCCCAAGTTTGTTCGAGCATCAAACATGGTTAATAACACACCATCAATTGTGAGTTGGTTATTTAAGTGTTTTTGTACTAAACGAATAGTGCTTAATAATTGGCTTAATCCTTCCAACGCATAATATTCGCATTGAACTGGTATTAATATTGCATCTGAAGCTGTTAATGCATTAATAGTTAACAGTCCTAGAGAAGGCGGACAGTCAATAATGATATAATCATATTCTTCTTTTACTTCTTGAAGTGCCCTTTTTAACCGAACTTCTCGAGATATCGTTGTAACAAGCTCGATCTCAGCTCCCGCTAAAGAAATAGTCGCTGGTACTACATATAAATTTTCGACTTTAGTTTCTAAAATCACATTCCTAATATCTATATCATCGATTAATACATCATAAATACATTGGTGTACATCACCCTTGTTGACGCCAACACCACTTGTTGCATTCCCTTGTGGATCTGTATCCATAAGCAAGACTTTTTTCCCTAAGTAAGCAAGACATGCACTTAAACTTACAGATGTTGTCGTTTTACCTACGCCGCCTTTTTGATTGGCGATCGCAATAATTCTCCCCACGCTTGCACCTGCTCTCTTCTACACATTTCTAGCTTCAAACGTTAGCTTCACACCCTCTTCAGTTTTCCACTCGAAAAATCACGAAAAAAGAATTAGACTGTTCTGACTAATTATTTGAGAATTTTACAATTTCTCTTATCATTTCATTCTAACAAAATTTTCATTAAAAAAGGATTATATTATTATTACAAATGAAAAAACTCTTGCTAATTACATAGCAAGAGTTCACAACTTCGCAATATCATTATTTCTTTTTAGGTATTCTCACAGTAATCTGATAGAAATCTTCATGTTCTTCCTCTTCGGTTTCCATTTTAATGCCTGTTTTGGCTACCATTGCAAATGACTGTCTAAGTGTATTCAATGCAATTCTTACATCTCGACTAATCGTTTTTCTCTTTGGTTTTTCTTTCTTTCCTTCTACTACTGGTGGATTCAACCATTCATCCACTTTCTTTTCAAGCTGCTTTACATTGTATTGTTGAGCAATAATTTCATGGAATAATTCAATTTGCTTATCTTCTTCTTTAACAGGCATTAATGCACGAGCATGACGTTCAGATATCTCACGTCTTAGAATACCATCTTGGATTATTTGTGGTAGTTTAAGCAATCGTAATTTATTAGCAACTGTGGATTGACCTTTTCCTAAACGTTGTGCTAAAGCTTCTTGAGTTAATTCATGTAGTTCTAACAACTTTTGATATGCTAGTGCTTCCTCAATTGCCGTTAACTCTTCACGTTGAAGATTTTCAATCAATGCTATTGATGCTGTTTCTTTATCACTTAAATTTCGTACAATTGCAGGAACTAACTCCCACTCCAGTTTCGTCATTGCTCGGAATCGACGTTCTCCAGCAATAATTTCATATCGATCTTCGTCATCCATTTTACGTACAACGATAGGTTGAATTACTCCATGAGTGTGAATTGTACGAGCTAATTCTTCAATTTTAGACTCATCAAAAACTGTCCGAGGTTGAAAACGATTCGGGACAATTAGATTTAAAGGGATTTTTAAAACTTCTTCATATTGTTCGGCTGTTTGCTTTGTAGCAGCCATTTCTTTTTCGCCACTTCCAAAAAAACGTGAAAAAGGACTTTTCATCCCCGAGGCACCACCTTTAAGAAACTCACTACTTGTACTTATTCGCGACAAATCTCGCCAATCCTTTATTAATGTTCCACGTGAAACACAAAATTACAATGGAGACTTATTAGGAACTCCAGGTTTTCTTGGATATTTCTTAGGAGTGCTTTTCACTTTATTAAAAACAAACAATGAACGCTCACTATTTTCAACAGGCAAAGTGAAAGAATATTCTTGAATTTTTTCCGCACCCAAAATGGATAATGCTTTTTTTGCGTCACTTAATTCGTCTTGTGCAGCTGCAGCTTTCATCGCCACAAACTGTCCTCCAACTTTTGCTAATGGAATGCAAAGTTCAGATAATACAGATAATCTTGCTACTGCTCGTGCAGTGACCATATCATACTGTTCTCTGTATTTTGGATTTTGTCCAAATTCTTCTGCTCTAGAATGTACAAAATGAACATTAGTTAGCTTTAGTTGTTCACTCAAATGAGTGAGAAACTGTATACGTTTATTTAATGAATCCACAATTGTCACTTGCAATTGTGGGAAACAAATTTTCAAAGGAATACTTGGGAACCCCGCTCCGRCTCCTACATCACAAATTGATTGACCTTTTGAAAAATCCACATAAAAAGCCATGCTGATTGAGTCATAAAAATGTTTTAAGTAAACGGATGGTTGATCTGTAATTGCAGTTAAGTTCATTTTTTCATTCCACTCAACAAGCAACTCGTAATATCTATTAAATTGTTGAAGTTGTTCRGGATTTAAATCAATCCCTTTTTCTTTTAGTGCTTCAACAAATTGTTGTTGGTTCATATGAGACCCCTTCCGTATATGAAGAGTGTCTATATGCTGAAATTAGCAACATAGACACTTTTATACTTATCCGGATATTTTCGCTATTCTTCCTTGTTCAATATACACCAATAGGATGGAAATGTCAGCAGGATTTACCCCTGAAATTCTAGATGCTTGGGCAATTGATAATGGTCTAACTTCTTTCAATTTCTGCTTCGCTTCAGTAGCTATACCAGAAATGGCATTATAGTCAATTTGATCTGGAATTTTTTTGTTTTCCATTTTTTTTAATTTTTCAACTTGTAGAAGAGATTTTTCAATGTAACCTTCATATTTAATTTGGATTTCGATTTGTTCTTTCATCTCATCTGTTAATTGAATAGTTGAAGGTGATAACTTTGCAATGTCCTCATACGTCATTTCGGGACGTTTCAATAAATCTTGTCCTTTAATTCCGTCTTTTAGCTCCGTTCCACCTTTCGAACGAATAATACTTTGTGTTTCTTCATTCGGTTTAATGATGGTTTTACGCAATCTAATGATTTCTTCTTCGATTAATTTCTTTTTAGCTTCGAAACGCTCGTAACGCTCTTCAGAAATCAATCCAGCAGTAAATCCGATTTTGGTTAATCTTAAGTCTGCATTATCGTGACGTAGTAACAAACGATATTCTGCTCTTGATGTAAGTAAACGATAAGGTTCATTCGTTCCTTTTGTTACTAAATCATCAATTAACACACCGATATACGCATCTGAACGACTTAAAATAATTTCTTCTTTATTTAAAGCACGAGCAGCAGCATTCATACCAGCCATTAGCCCTTGACCAGCCGCTTCTTCATAACCGGATGTACCGTTAATTTGACCAGCTGTATATAAATTACGGATTTTTTTCGTTTCTAGTGTTGGCCATAACTGAGTTGGGACCATTGCGTCATATTCAATCGCATAACCAGCTCGCATCATTTCTGCTTTTTCTAATCCTGGAATACTTTCAAGTAATTTACGTTGCACATGTTCAGGTAAGCTTGTAGAAAGACCTTGCACGTATACCTCACGAGTATTTCGTCCTTCTGGCTCTAAGAATATTTGGTGACGAGGTTTATCATTAAAACGCACGACTTTATCTTCAATAGAAGGGCAATAACGCGGGCCTGTACCTTTAATCATTCCTGAGTACATTGGTGACAAATGTAAATTTTCATCAATCACTTGATGTGTACGTTCATTGGTATATGTTAACCAACAAGGTAATTGATCTGTAATAAATTCAGATGTCTCATAGCTAAACGCTCGTGGAACATCGTCTCCAGGTTGAATTTCTGTTTTGCTGTAATCAATTGTTTTACTGTTTACGCGTGGAGGCGTTCCAGTTTTAAATCGAACTAAATCAAAACCTAAATCCCGAAGATTGTCTGCCAATTTTAATGAAGGTTGTTGGTTATTAGGGCCACTTGAATATTTCAAGTTTCCAATAATAATTTCACCTCTTAAAAATGTTCCTGTCGTAACAATGACTGTTTTAGCTCGGTAGATTGCACCAACTTGTGTAATTACCCCTTGGATTTCATTATTTTCAACGATTAATTCTTCAACCATCGCTTGATGAATAGACAAATTATCTTGTTCTTCCATTAAACGTTTCATTTCTGCTTGATATAAGACTTTATCAGCTTGTGCACGTAAGGCACGCACTGCCGGTCCTTTACCTGTATTCAACATTCTCATTTGAATATGTGTTTTATCTATTACTTTCCCCATTGCGCCGCCTAAAGCATCAATTTCACGGACGACAATTCCTTTGGCTGGGCCTCCGATGGATGGATTACATGGCATAAATGCAATCATGTCTAAATTTATTGTTAGAACTAGAGTTTTTGCACCCATTCCTGCTGCTGCTAAAGCTGCTTCAGCACCGGCATGCCCTGCTCCAATAACAATTACATCGAACGAGCCCGCTTCAAAATTCTGCATGTTCGTTCATTCCTTTCGTTTATCGTATTTTTATTTACCAAGACAAAATTGTGAAAATAGTTGATCGATTAAACTTTCCTCAACTGTATCACCTGTTATTTCACCTAAAATTTCCCATGTTCTAGTGACATCGATTTGAATCATATCGATTGGCACGGCAGCTTGTGCTGCATTTATTGCATCTTCAATTGTATGTTTAGCTTGATTTAATAGCGCAATATGACGCGCGTTAGATACATAAGTCAAATCGTTACTGTCTAAAGATCCTTCGAAGAATAAAGAGGCAATTGCTTCTTCTAATTGGTCCACTCCTTCTTCTTGCAGTAAAGAGGTGGTAACAATTTTCCGATTTCCCGATAGTTCTTGAACGCGTTGAGTATCAATTTTTTTCTCTAAATCGGTTTTATTAATAACGACAATAAAGTCCATACCATTTATTGCTTCAAATAAACGCTCATCTTCAATGGTTAACTCATCAGAATGGTTTAGTACTAAAAGAATCAAGTCAGCTTGTTTAAGTACTTGTCTAGAGCGTTCTACACCGATACGTTCCACTATGTCTTCAGTTTCACGAATACCCGCTGTATCGACAAGTTTCAGTGGAACTCCTCTAACATTTACATATTCTTCGATAATATCGCGTGTTGTTCCAGCAACTTCCGTTACAATCGCTTTATTTTCTTGAACTAAACTATTTAATAGAGATGATTTCCCAACATTTGGTCGTCCAATAATTACCGTAGACAAGCCTTCTCTTAAAATTTTCCCTTGCATGGATGTTTGTAGTAATCGTTCGATTTCATTTTTAACCCAAGTTGATTTTTCAATTATCATCGGAAGGGTCATTTCTTCAACATCATCGTATTCAGGGTAATCTATATTCACTTCCACTTGCGCCAGTGTTTCAAGTAATGCTTGTCGCAGCGTTGCTATCAATCGTGATAATTTCCCATCCATTTGTCCAAGCGCTACATTCATAGCTCGATCAGTCTTCGCTCGAATCAAATCCATTACCGCTTCTGCTTGGGATAAATCAATACGCCCATTTAAGAATGCTCGTTTTGTAAACTCTCCCGGCTCGGCAAGTCGTGCTCCGTGTCTTAATACAAGTTGCAAGACTTGGTTGACTGTTACGATGCCTCCATGGCAATTTATTTCAACAACGTCTTCTCTTGTAAAGGTTTTTGGACCTTTCATCAAAGACAGCATGACTTCTTCTACTACATCGCCTGTTGTAGGCTCTATTAAATGTCCATAATGGATCGTGTGAGTTAATTGATTGCTTAGTGCTTTTGCACCTGGTGAACGAAAAATTTGATCAGCTATTGAAATTGCATCTGATCCACTTAATCGTACAATCGCAATTGCTCCTTCACCCATAGGTGTGGATATCGCAGCAATAGTATCGAATTCCATAATCGTCCACCTCCTTTTCCTTGTTTATCCACATGTGGATAACTAAAAACGATTATGATTCTCTAACGTATAATAATAGCATAAAATCACCAAAATCGATAGTAGGAAACGTCAGTTATACCCATAAGAAAACGGACCTTTTCGTCTGATGACGTAAGGTCCGTTGTTAATTACTTCAAAGGTTCGATAACAAGATAACGATTAGGATCTGTTCCAACTGATACAGTTTCAATATCTAAACGACGCGATAGTGCGTGGTGTATCACTTTTCTTTCATAAGAAGGCATTGGTTCAAACTCTACTTTTTTACCTGTTCGAATTGCTTTATCAGCCATGCGTTCAGCTAATTGTTCCAATGATTCTTGACGACGCTCGCGGTAATTTTCAACATCGAGTTGAATCATCAAGAATTGGTTGGAGTATTTATTGGCTATTAGCTGAGACAATTGTTGTAATGCATTTAGTGTCTGACCTCTTTTTCCAATCAGAACGGCAGCTTTTTTACTTTCAAGACGTAGTGTGACGTATTTACCGTCTTGCACCGTCTCAATAATTAAGTCATCAATTTTCATATCTTCGGCAATTTGTTTCAGATATTTTTTCGCTTCTTCGACAGCAAGTCCTCGAGTGGACTCGGTGTTTTCTAAAACAATTGATTCTTGTTGAGGAGCTACAACTTCTTCTACTTTTGTTTCTGGAACTTCAGGTTCAGATTCAGGTTCAGCCAAGACGACTTCATCCACTTGTTCATTAGGTTTTTCATTTTTTACCGTGACTTGCACTTCTGCAAGTCTAGAGCCAAATCCTAAAAATCCTTTTTTGCCTTCAGTTAAAACATTTACGGTAACTTGTTCTATCGTCGTCCCGAGTTTAACTAATGCTGTAGATATCGCTTTTTCAGTTGTTGTACCCGTTTGAGTAATCTGATTCACCTTTTAGCCCCTCCAGTTTTAGCAGGTTGAAGTGTGCGTTTTTCCCATGGTTTGTAAATAATCATATTTTGAATTAATGAAATAACATTTCCGATTACCCAGTAAAGTGTTAATGCAGATGGTAAGAAAATACCGAACCCTACAATCATTACTGGCATGAAATACATCATGATTTTCATTTGAGGATTATCCATTGCTGGTCCAGTTCTTAGTACTAAGAACTGCATAATCCCAGCTAAAATAGCAAGTATAATACTTGGTTCTGCAAGTGGGAACCATAAGAAACTACCTAAGTTAATTTCTGGCGTTGAATTCATGCGACTAATCGCGTGATAGAAACCAATTAAGATTGGCATTTGAATAACTACAGGTAAACAACCTGCGGCTGGATTGGCGCCTCTCTCTTTAAACATCGCCATCATTTCTTGTTGGTACTTCTGTTGAGTTGCCGCATCTTTTGAACTGTATTTTTTCTTGAGTATAGCTAGATCAGGTTGAATTTCTTGCATTTTTTTTGCACTCTTTGTTTGTTTAATCATTAATGGCAGAATCGCTAATCGGATAATAATTGTCACGAAAACAATTCCTAATCCGTAAGTTCCAAGTAATTCCTTAAAATAAGTTATTAACGCAACAAGAGGCCAAACAACGAATTCATTCCAAAATCCTTTACTGTCCTCATATATTGGTTGATTATATTCTGTACATCCACTCAGTAATAGAGTGACAGAAACAAGCGTGAGGACTAAAGCTAAGCGTTTGTTCACCCTTCTTCCCCCTAAAACGACATTCCATTTCTTCTATATATATATACATCTAAAACTTCTTGTCTTTTTTACTTAATCATTTGTATCATTTTGGCGACTTTAAGTACATGTTGCAAACTTTTCTTTGACTCATGAAAATCTAAACTGGCCGCCTGATTTCTGGCGATAATGACATAATCCATCTTTGGGTTGATTTCATCTTTCAGTTCCAAGAAAGATTGTCTGATATAGCGTTTAATTCGATTGCGGACGACTGCATTTCCGACTTTTTTACTAACGGATAGGCCGATGCGAAACTCCTCTTGTCCTTCTACTGGTAAAAAGTATAAAACAAACTGGCGATTCGCAAAGGATTTACCACGTTTAAATATTTTTTGAAACTCTGCATTTTTCTTTACTCGTTGACGTTTATTCATGATTCACCTGCTTCACCTTTACGCATTCTTTAAAGAAAGATTAAACATCTGCTTCGACTCACGCCCAGTCCGGATGTTACTCACCCTCATAGTAAAGCTGCGATTGACATCTTCTTCGGCATACGCCAGCGTCGATGTTTATCACTTTCTTCGTAAAGCGATTTTCTTCACCTGATTATATGTTTCTTATAGGAAAAGAAAAAAAAGACCACTGATGCGGATCAGTGGACTTAAGCTGATAATACTTTTCTTCCTTTACGACGACGTGCTGCTAATACGCGACGGCCGTTTTTTGAACTCATACGTGAGCGAAACCCGTGTACTTTACTATGTTTACGTTTATTTGGTTGGTATGTGCGTTTCATTTATGTGACACCTCCTGAAATATTTGAAAGTCGATTTATCTACTACAGACAGTCTTGGATATTATATATAATTTACTCCCTAAATGTCAATAGCAATTCGAAATATGCTTGTACTTCAGTAAATCTCTAGATGGTTTATAGTTGTCCACAAATCAGAAAATGGTTATCCTGAGCCTTGTGGATAACCATTTTCGAGTATTTTTTCTATCCACAAGTGTTATCTACAGGTTTTTCACAAACTAACTGGCTGTGGACAACACCGTTGTGCATGAATATTCATTTTGTGGATAACCATCAAGAACTCTTGTAATTTCTCGTTTTTTTTGATACGATGTTTGTGTTTTACTCTTCAAAAACAAAAACGACTATTAAATGTTATCCACAACTGTTGATAATCTGTGGATAGCTTATCCCGAGACTCTTATTAACCTTTATCCACAGCCTGTGGTATTGTGTATGACTATACATATTGATGTGTAAGATTGTCGATAAATAAATATTTTAAATAAGGAGGTACGTTGTTGGAACATTTAGAAGAACTATGGTCGAGTGTTCTTGCTCAAGTAGAGAATAAAATCTCGAAACCCAGCTTTGAAACGTGGCTCAAATCCACAAAAATGCTTACATATCAAGGAGATACTGTAACAATCGCTGCTCCAAACTCATTTGCACGCGATTGGTTGGATACACATTATGTTCACTTGATTGCAGGTATTTTAACTGAATTAACTGGTGAAGGCTTATCTATTAGATTTGTCGTTCCGAAAGATCAAAATTTAGACGATTTTTCACTTCCTAAACCTATTCTTCCTATGAAAGACCACGAACAACCAGAGTTTTCTCCTGGCATGCTAAATTCAAAATACACATTTGATACATTTGTTATTGGTTCTGGTAACCGATTTGCACATGCAGCATCTCTTGCAGTAGCTGAAGCACCGGCAAAAGCATACAATCCACTATTTATATATGGTGGCGTGGGGTTGGGAAAAACACATTTAATGCATGCGATTGGGCATTATGTACAAGAACATAACCCAAATGCTAAAGTCGTTTATTTATCTTCAGAAAAATTTACGAACGAGTTTATTAACTCCATACGAGATAATAAAACGGTTGATTTCCGCAATAAATACCGTAGTGTAGACGTTCTATTAATAGATGATATTCAATTTTTAGCTGGAAAAGAACAAACACAAGAAGAGTTTTTCCATACATTTAATACATTGCATGAGGAATCTAAGCAAATTGTCATCTCCAGTGATAGACCGCCAAAAGAAATTCCAACTTTAGAAGATCGTTTACGTTCTCGTTTTGAATGGGGTTTAATCACGGACATTACGCCTCCAGACTTGGAAACGCGTATTGCGATACTGCGGAAAAAAGCAAAAGCGGATGGCTTGGACATTCCTAATGAAGTAATGATGTACATTGCCAACCAAATAGATTCCAATATACGTGAGCTAGAAGGGGCACTAATCCGTGTGGTAGCTTATTCTTCTTTAGTAAACAAAGATATGAATGCTGATTTAGCTGCGGAAGCTTTAAAAGATATTATGCCGAATGCTAAACCACGTAAAATTACAATTTTAGATATTCAAAAAACGGTCGGTGAGCACTATCACATGCGTTTAGAAGATTTCACAGCGAAGAAACGGACGAAATCAATTGCTTTTCCTAGACAAATCGCCATGTATTTATCTCGTGAGTTAACGAGTTTCTCCTTGCCTAAGATAGGTGAGGAATTTGGAGGGCGAGATCACACCACAGTTATCCACGCACACGAAAAAATTTCTACTCTATTAAAAGAGGATCAAGCTCTTCAACAAGACCTAAAACAAATTAAGAGTCTATTAAGCAAGACTTAACAACTGTGGATAACCGCATGTCAGGCTGCTTAGTTTATGGACAGGTTATCAACATGTGGATAGATTGATAGTATTCATAAAAGTGGACTTATCAACAAATCCACAGGCCCTATTACTATATCTATTATTCTTTTAAACATTAATAAATATATAAGCGAGGTATAATTGATGAAATTTGAAATCATGCGAGATCGGTTATTAGATGGATTAAACGATGTAATGAAAGCAGTTAGTTCAAAGACAACAATTCCAATTTTGACAGGAATAAAACTTGAAGTTACAGAAGAAGGATTACACTTAACAGGTAGTGATTCTGATATCACGATTCAAACATTTATAAAAGCAGAAGAAAATGGAGAACAAGTGATTCGAGTTATCGAAGAAGGTACGATTGTTGTTCAAGCACGTATGTTTAACGAAATCGTTCGTAAGTTACCAACTAATGACGTTGAAATAGATGTTAATGAAAACTATCAAACACATATTCGTTCAGGTAAATCAGAGTTTCATTTAATTGGACTAGATCCTTCTGAATATCCATTACTTCCTGAAATTCAAGATGATCGTCAGTTTGTTATTCCAGCTGACTTATTAAAATCAATTGTTCGTGAAACCGTTTTTGCCGTATCAACTTCAGAGAGTCGTCCTGTATTAACAGGTGTTCATTGGGAAGTGAAAAATGGAGAACTTGTTTGCGTTGCTACAGACAGTCACCGTCTTGCTCGTCGTAAAACCACTTTAGAACAAATGCCTGAAGGGGAATATAGCGTAGTCATTCCAGGAAAGAGCTTAAATGAATTAAGCAAAATTATTGGAGACTCTTCAGAAGCTGTGAATATTGTGATGACTCAACAACAAGTATTATTTAAAACTTCTGATGTATTGTTTTATTCTCGTTTACTAGAAGGTAATTATCCTGATACATCTCGATTGATTCCAAATGAATATAAAACAACAGTGACTGTAAATGGAAAAGCATTACTGCAAGCCATTGATCGTGCTTCTTTATTAGCACGAGAAGAGCGCAATAACATTGTTCGTTTTAGTTCTTTAGAAGGCAACGTTGTTGAAATTTCTTCAAGCTCACCTGAAGTTGGGAAAGTGGAAGAAGAAATTCAAGCAACGTCGATTGAAGGAGAAGAGTTGAAAATTTCCTTTAGTGCGAAATATATGATGGATGCTTTAAAAGCTGTAGATGGTCAAGATGTAATGGTTCAATTCACTGGTGCAATGCGCCCATTCATCTTAAAATCTGTTCATGATGATGCGATTTTGCAATTAATTTTACCGGTTCGCACGTATTAATAATCAACTATTTGAAGGATAGCCCTCTACTGGGCTATCCTTTTTTACTTCTTAGAGAAAATGGAGTAAAATGAAGGGATAGACTAAAAAACGAAGGATGGATTTGCTTTGAAAAATCTTCAAATTGGAACGGAATATGTAACACTAGGCCAAATGTTGAAAATGACTGATGCAATTAGCTCAGGCGGAATGTCGAAATGGTTTTTATCAGAAAATGAAGTATTAGTGAATGATGAAGTTGAGGTAAGACGAGGTCGGAAACTTCGAGATGGAGATCTTGTAAGCATTCCAGGAGTTGGACAATTCCGTATAGTGGAACAAACGAGCGGACAATAAGATGTTCATCGAAAGTCTTGAATTAACAAACTATCGAAACTATGAATCGTTAGAGTTAAGTTTTTCAAAAACGATTAATGTATTGATTGGTGAAAATGCTCAAGGAAAAACAAACATCATGGAATCGATTTATGTGCTTTCTATGGCAAAATCACACAGGACTTCAAATGATAAAGAATTAATACGTTGGACTGAAGAATATGGTAAAATAAAAGGTGATGTTTTAAAAAAGTACGGTCGCTTACCGCTTGAATTAACTTTGTCGAAAAAAGGCAAAAAAGCAAAAGTGAATCATTTAGAACAAAGTCGGTTAAGTGATTATATCGGCCAATTGAATGTCGTGATGTTTGCACCTGAAGATTTGCATTTAGTTAAAGGCAGTCCTCAAGTACGTAGACGTTTCTTGGACATGGAAATTGGACAAATCTCACCTGTTTATTTACACGATTTACTAACGTTTCAAAAATTATTAAAACAACGCAATCATTTATTGAAAATGCATCAAGGAAAATCATCTTTAAATGATGTGATGTTTGATGTATATACAGATCAATATATTCAAGCAGCTGTCAGTGTTATTCGTAAAAGATTTCAATTTATGGAGCTTCTTCAAAAATGGGCAGAACCGATTCATTTCGGTATTTCCCGTGGTATTGAAAAATTAGAAGTTCGCTATAATCCTGTCAGTGGTCTTGATCAAAATAAAACTTTCGATCAAATGGCTGATTATTTACGTCAAAAGTTAGAAGCAAGTAAATCTCAAGAATTAGCAAGAGGCGTGACTTTAACTGGTCCACATCGTGACGATTTACAATTTTTTGTAAATGGCTATGATGTACAAACTTACGGCTCGCAGGGACAACAACGCACCACAGCGTTGTCACTCAAACTTGCAGAGATTGAATTAATCAAACAAGAAGTCGGTGAATCGCCCGTGTTGCTATTGGACGATGTATTGTCCGAACTTGATGATTATAGACAATCACATTTATTAAATACCATTCAGGGCGAAGTTCAAACATTCGTTACAACTACAAGTGTGGATGGTATTAACCACGAAACAATTACACAAGCAGCAATATATAATGTGAAACAAGGACATGTTGATGAAGGAGCGTGAGTATTTTGTATGTGGTTATCGGCAACTCAATTGTCGTCAAGTACAGCGAAATCCTCACGATTTTAGATTTTCGTGAGATAAAGGAAGAGACAGAGCGGGACGCGTGGCTGCAAAATTCACGCACACGAGTCTTAACAGATAGACCTCGTGTAAAGTCTTTAATTGTCACTCCTTTTTTAACGTATGCATCACCACTAAGTCCGCAGAACATTATGAAGAAAATTAATCTAAATCCAGGGGCAATCCCCTTTTGAATAATAGCGAAAACAGTAGGAAAGAGCAGGTGAGTTTTATGGCGATGGAAGAAAAAGAACTGCAAAAATCTTATGATGCTGATCAAATACAGGTATTAGAAGGTCTAGAAGCGGTACGTAAGCGTCCAGGAATGTACATTGGTTCAACGAGTTCAAAAGGTCTTCATCATCTTGTATGGGAAATCGTGGATAATGCGATTGATGAAGCATTAGCGGGTTACTGTGATGAAATTGCCATTACAATCGAAAAAGACAATTGGATTAAAGTTGAAGATAATGGTCGTGGAATTCCTGTCGATATTGAAAAGAAAATGGGACGTCCTGCTGTTGAAGTTATTATGACTGTTTTGCACGCTGGCGGTAAATTTGGCGGTGGCGGATACAAAGTTTCTGGTGGTCTTCATGGTGTAGGTGCATCAGTTGTAAACGCACTTTCTGAAGTAACAGAAGTTTATGTTCATCGTGATGAAAAGCTTCATTACATCAAATTTGAACGTGGAGACGTAACACAAGAATTAAGTGTTATAGGCGAAACGGACAAGACAGGTTCAACCATTCGTTTTAAAGCAGATCCAGAAATATTTACTGAAACGACTGTCTACGAATATGATATTTTAGCTAATCGTTTACGTGAGTTAGCTTACTTAAACCGAGGACTACGTATTATAATTGCTGATGATAGAGAAGAAGAAGTTCGTACAAATACTTACTACTATGAAGGTGGTATTAAGTCGTATGTTGAACATTTAAATAAATCAAAAGAGCCGATACATGAACCAATTTTCATTGAAGGAGAAAAAGATGGGATTTCTATTGAAATTGCCTTGCAGTATAACAGTGGCTACTCATCAAATATTTTCTCGTTTGCGAATAATATCAATACTTATGAAGGCGGAACACATGAATCCGGCTTTAAGACGGCGTTAACACGCGAAATCAATGATTATGGGCGTAAAAATAACTTGCTAAAAGACGCAGATACCAATTTATCTGGTGATGATGTCCGTGAAGGCTTGGTTGCTATTGTGTCAATTAAACATCCGGATCCACAATTTGAAGGACAAACGAAAACGAAATTAGGAAATTCAGAAGTAAGTACGATTACTAACTCTTTATTTTCTGGTGGATTCGAGCGTTTTATGCTTGAAAATCCAGTAGTTGCTCGTCAAGTTCTTGAAAAAGGTTTGATGGCTGCTCGCGCACGTGTTGCTGCGAAAAAAGCACGTGAGTTTACACGTCGTAAATCAGCTTTAGAAGTATCAAGTCTTCCAGGTAAATTAGCGGACTGTTCATCACGCGTTCCAGCAGATAGTGAATTGTACATCGTTGAGGGTGACTCGGCTGGAGGTTCTGCAAAATCTGGGCGTGATCGTCACTTCCAGGCAATTCTTCCACTTCGAGGGAAAATATTAAACGTTGAAAAAGCACGTCTTGACCGTATTTTAGGAAATACAGAAATTCGTGCCATGATTACTGCTCTAGGAACAGGAATCGGAGAAGAATTTACACTTGAAAAAGCTCGTTACCACAAAGTTGTTATTATGACCGATGCCGATGTTGATGGTGCGCATATCCGTACACTACTTTTAACGTTCTTTTTCCGCTTTATGCGTCCTTTAATTGAAGCGGGTTATGTATATATTGCTCAACCCCCTTTGTTCCAAATTAAACAAGGCAAAAATGTTGAATATTGTTACTCTGATAAACAACTTCAAGAAATTTTAGAAAGACTTCCTAAACATCCGAAACCTGGAATTCAGCGTTACAAAGGTCTAGGAGAAATGGATGCAACTCAATTATGGGATACGACAATGGATCCTTCAGTTCGCACGTTGTTACAAGTGAATTTAGAAGATGCAATTGATGCTGATGATACATTTAATCGATTAATGGGGGATGAAGTAGAACCTCGTCGTTTATTCATTGAAGAAAATGCAATATACGTGAAAAACTTAGATATTTAATGAGCCAAGTGAAGGGAGGTTGCCTGCATGACAGATATTCCGAACAGTGGAGTAAAAGGAATTAATATCAGCACTGAAATAAAAACATCATTTCTTGATTATGCAATGAGTGTCATTGTTTCACGAGCACTTCCAGACGTACGTGATGGATTGAAACCCGTTCACCGCCGAATTTTATATGCGATGCAAGGTATGGGGAACACATCTGACAAGCCCCATAAGAAATCAGCACGTATTGTTGGAGATGCAATGGGTAAATACCATCCGCATGGTGATAGCTCAATTTACGACACAATGGTACGTATGGCACAACACTGGAGTTACCGTTACATGCTAGTTGATGGACACGGAAACTTTGGATCGGTAGACGGAGATGCTGCTGCAGCAATGCGTTATACCGAATCACGTATGTCAAAAATCGCTATGGAATTACTTCGAGACATTAATAAAGATACAATCGATTTCAAAGACAATTATGATGGTCAAGAACAAGAGCCTGTTGTACTACCTAGCCGTTTCCCAAACTTATTAGTGAATGGTACTTCAGGGATTGCGGTTGGGATGGCGACAAACATTCCGCCTCACCAACTAGGAGAAACGATTGACGCAGTCTTGGCACTTGCTGAAAACGCATCAATTACGACTGAGGAATTGATGGAAATTATTCCAGGTCCAGACTTCCCTACAGGCGGTATCATTTTAGGCAGAAGCGGGATTCGTCGTGCTTATGAAACTGGTAGAGGTTCTGTCATCATTCGAGGGAAAGTTGAAATTGAACAAAAGTCGAGTGGTAAAGAAGTTATTTTGGTTCACGAACTTCCATATCAAGTAAATAAAGCTAGACTTATCGAAAAAATTGCTGAACTAGTACGTGATAAAAAGATTGATGGTATTACTGATCTTCGCGATGAGTCAGACCGGAATGGGATGCGCATTGTCATTGAAGTTCGTAAAGATGCAAATGCTAATGTATTACTTAATAACCTATATAAACAAACATCTCTTCAATCAAGCTTCGGTGTTAACATGCTTGCTCTTGTTGATGGTCAACCAAAAGTACTTGGTTTAAAAGAGATTTTATATCATTACTTAGAACATCAAAAAGTGGTAATCAAACGTCGTACTCAATTTGAATTAAACAAAGCAGAAGATCGCGCACATATTTTAGAAGGTCTTCGTATAGCACTTGATAATATTGATGAAATTATTGCGTTAATACGTAGATCGCAAACTGGCGAAGAAGCAAAAAATGGTTTGATTGAACAATTCCATTTATCTGATAGACAAGCGCAAGCCATTCTTGATATGCGACTTCAACGCTTAACAGGTTTAGAACGCGACAAAATTGAAGCTGAGTACCAGGAATTACAAAAGCTGATTGCTGAATTGAAGGCTATTCTTGCTGACGAGTTTAAAGTCATACAAATTATTCGTGAAGAGTTAACTGAAATTAAAGAGCGCTTTAACGATACACGTCGAACTGAAATTACAGCCGGTGGAGCTGAAATGATGGAAGACGAAGACTTGATACCACGTGAGAATTCGGTACTGACATTAACGCACAATGGCTACATCAAACGTTTGCCTGTTAATACCTACCGAAGTCAGAAACGAGGCGGACGTGGCGTACAAGGAATGGGTACGAATGAAAATGATTTCGTAGAACATTTACTATTTACGTCAACACACGACACGATTTTATTCTTTACAAACACGGGGAAAGTTTATCGTGCAAAAGGATATGAAATTCCTGAGTATGGTCGAACAGCTAAGGGATTACCACTCGTCAATCTATTAGGTGTCGATAAAGAAGAGAAAGTTACGGCAATGATTCAAATGGCATCATTTGAAGAGGATGCGTACTTTATCTTCACAACTCGCCTAGGAGTAACTAAACGTACCCCTGTTAATGGTTTCGCCAATATTCGTGCAAATGGTCTTATCTCAATCTCTTTACGAGAAGACGATGAATTGATTTCCGTACGATTAACAGATGGCAAGAAACACATTATCATCGGAACGCGTAGAGGAATGCTTGTGCGCTTTGAAGAAACAGATATCCGCTCAATGGGACGTACAGCATCTGGAGTTCGAGGAATTCGCTTACGTGAAGACGATTATGTTGTCGGCATGGAAATTTTGGAGCCAGGTCAAGAAGTATTAGTCGTAACGGAAAATGGTTACGGGAAACGAACTCCTGAAGAAGAGTATCGTTTACAATCTCGTGGTGGAGTTGGTATTAAGACAAGCCAAATCACAGATAAAACTGGTCCATTATCCGCAGTAAAAACGGTGGATGGTTCAGAAGACTTAATGCTTATTACGATTAATGGAATGTTAATTCGTATGGATGTTAATAGCATTTCTATAACGGGCCGAAGCACACAAGGCGTTCGCTTAATTCGTTTAGGCGAGGAAGAGCTCGTGGCAACTGTCGCAAAAGTAGAAAAGGCTGAAGATGTAGAAGAATTTGATGAAGACGGTGAAGAGGGAACTACTATAGTAGGTAAAGAATTAACTTCTGAAGTGATTGACGAAGAATCAAACACTGACGTAAGTGAAAATACACTAACTGAACCTGAAACATCCGAAGAATAAGAGAAGGACTAAGGCATTATCGCCTTAGTCCTTTTTTTGTATGTTCCTATAACCGAGTGAGTAAAAGATAATACTACATAAAATAATAATCCCGATTACTGAGAATAATAGCGTACCTCCGAAATCTTTTAGTAACCACCCTCCAAGAACAGGTCCGGTGAAGTTTCCGATTGATCGAAATTGGCCAGCTCCAAAGTAAGTTCCCTTTCGATTGTCAGGTGCAATTTGATCTATAAACACACTTGTGGAGGGAAAGATGAAAATCTCACCAATCGTGACAATCGCCATCGCCATCATCAAGCCAATAGTTGTCGTAACATAACCGAAACTCGCAAAACCAATTGCGAACAAAATACTTCCTAAAATCATCACTCGAAGAACTGGCCACTTTTCTGATACTAAACTTAAAGGAACTTGCAAAATGATAACGAGAATTGCATTTAATGCGATCAGCTTAGCAAAAAGAGCTATGCCATCTGAAAAAGAATTTTGTATGTATTGAGGTAAGTTAGAATCAATTTGGGAATAACCGATATTGACAAGTATTCCACCAATAATAAATACAAGGAGGGTTTTATCTCTCCATATCACGATAAGAGAATCCAGAATCGGAAGTTGGTGAACAGGTAAATCATTTCTGATTGAGTAACGATTTAACATAATGAATAAAGTTCCTCCATATAGAAGGTACATCATACTCGTTAATAAAAACGGCAGTGAAGTAGAAAACTGTGCTACATAAACGCCAAGAAGCGGGCCAAGAGAAGCCCCGATATTAATAGCTGTATAACGTAATGAAAACACGCGTTTCCGTTTATCAACTGAAGTTAAATCAGCCATCAATGCTTGTGAAGACGGTTCAAAGAACGAACGGCAAAGACCATTCAATGCATTTAGAACCATAAACGTTCCGATATGAGAGGCTTGGGAAAAGCCAAAGTAAACCAACCCCCAAACGAATATGGTCCAAAGCATAACCTTTTTTCTACCATACCGATCTGAAAAATATCCACCAATGAATCCACCGAGTGTTCCAGTTAATGGAGATAGTCCAATCGTTATACCAATCAATATCGGGTGGATTCCATGCGTGTTTGATAAATATAAGGCAAGGAAAGGTACAGCCATAAAACTAGCCCCTCTAGCAAATACAGTTCCTATTAACAAAGTCCATACAACAGGATGAAATGAAAATTTGTCGCGCATTCAAACCCCTCTTTCTGACTTTCATACTACCCTTCTATAAGTTATCTGGATAGTTCGAAAAATGAATAAAGAGTCTTTAGTATTTGTAATGACTAATAAGCAATAATTAACGAAAAAAATCTCAAGAGTTTAACTATTGGAAAACTCCATATATAGACAAAAAGAAAGAAGGTTTGTTACAGACACTACTATATATAGAAGAAGTTCATTTTCATGTATTTCGCGATTAAGATGTCTCAAAAGAAATTGAGTTTTTCTTTGTAATACTGTTGACATCAGTATGGGGAATTGTTATTATAAGTGAGTCGCCAAAACAAGTGACAACATAAAAAACCAAATGAACCTTGAAAACTGAACAGCAAAACGTCAACTAACAAGCGGAACGCACTTCGGTGCCGGAAGCGAAAACGTTTTTTTACACCGGCACCTGTCGGTATTGAAAACAAACTTGAACTTAACCGTTCATTATAAACGTCAAATTTTTGACGCCAGCAACAAAGTCGAGCTAATCGACTCACCATTATGGAGAGTTTGATCCTGGCTCAGGACGAACGCTGGCGGCGTGCCTAATACATGCAAGTCGAGCGGAATGATGAAGAAGCTTGCTTCTTCTGATTTTAGCGGCGGACGGGTGAGTAACACGTGGGCAACCTACCTTGTAGATTGGGATAACTCCGGGAAACCGGGGCTAATA
>NZ_JBFUKT010000012.1:0-37136 GCF_056400705.1 Paenisporosarcina sp. P5_A11 | reverse complement strand
TGTGAAATATGCTATTATTTAGGGTGTACCAAAATTAGAAGAGGTTCGTAAACTCCCTCTATAAAAAACTAAGGTGAAAACTGTCACGTAGATACAGTTTTTTTGTGCTTTTATAGCCAATTCAGTTCAAGTATCTAAGCTACACCATGCATACTACTTTTAACGTTACTGAATCACCTAAATAGAGATGTCGAATACTCATTCTTCAAAAGGAGAAATGAGCAATGAAAAAAGGAAAAGCTGTTGTCGTATTTAGTGGCGGCCAGGACAGTACAACTTGTCTATTATGGGCTTTAACAAAATACGAAGAAGTCTTTACAGTCACTTTTGACTATGGTCAACGCCATATCGAAGAAATAACATGTGCTGAAGAAATAGCGCATGAGTTAAACGTTCCATTTAAAGTATTGGATATGACTTTAATCAATCAGCTATCAGCAAATGCTTTAACGAGAAGTGATATTGCTGTAACTGACGCAACAGATGGTAACTTGCCATCTACATTTGTTCCAGGAAGAAATCATTTATTCCTATCGTTTGCTGCTGTTTATGCACAGTCCATTGGTGCCCGTGATATTATTACAGGCGTTTGTGAAACTGATTTTAGTGGATACCCAGATTGCCGCGATGTATTTGTCAAAGCACTAAATGTATCTATTAATTTAGCGATGGATACGTCCCTTCAATTCCAAACTCCATTAATGTGGTTGGACAAAGCACAGACCTGGAAACTTGCCGATGATTTAGGGGCTTTGGAATTTGTTCGTACACGCACATTAACTTGTTATGAAGGAATCCGTGGTGATGGCTGTGGCACATGTCCATCTTGTGTATTACGCCAAAAAGGATTACTCACTTATCTTGAACAAAAACAAGGAAGTGAATCGAAGTGATTCAACAATTTTATCCACAAACACCTCACTCGTACCGATTCGAATTAAA
The DNA here is from genome assembly GCF_056400705.1 of Paenisporosarcina sp. P5_A11. Taxonomy (NCBI): domain Bacteria; kingdom Bacillati; phylum Bacillota; class Bacilli; order Caryophanales; family Caryophanaceae; genus Paenisporosarcina; species Paenisporosarcina sp. P5_A11. Next base: position 36,194 of record NZ_JBFUKT010000012.1, on the reverse strand, counting down.
TAAAGATATGCATTTGTCTGCAGCTCATTTCATTCCACATGATGATGCAGGGAATTGTCAATATATGCACGGCCACACGTATTTCATTAACATTACCATCGCTGGTGATCAGTTAGACGAAATGGGTTTTCTAATTGATTTCAAGGTGATTAAGAACCTTGTACACAAAAGATATGACCATACGGTTCTGAATGACCATCCTGAATTTAAACAAAAATTCCCTACGACCGAACAAGTAGCACACGAAATTTGGATGACCATACACAATAAATTGAAAACACTTCCTCATCAACCGAGATGCCTACAAGTAGTCGTTCGTGAAACTCCGACGAGCTATGTTGTTTATCGTCCAAAAGCTGAGGAACTCTTATGAAGATACCTGTGATGGAAATATTCGGCCCCACCATACAAGGTGAGGGTATGGTTATCGGGCAAAAGACCATGTTCGTTCGAACTGGAGGCTGTGACTATTCATGTTCATGGTGCGATTCTAAATTCACTTGGGATGGCACAGGGAAAAGCACAGCAATGAAAGCGGAAGAAATCATTGGAACATTAAAAGAAATTGGTGGAGAGGCTTTTTCTCATATCACAATTTCAGGTGGTAACCCGGCTCTCCACAAAGGGTTAGGCGAATTCATCAATCAATGTCATGAACAAGGATGGAAAGTGGCTATTGAGACTCAAGGGTCTTTTTGGCAAGATTGGCTCCTTGATATTGATGATGTCACTATTTCTCCAAAACCACCGAGCTCTTTAATGAAGACGGATTTCAGTAAGCTGGATTTATTTATGCAAAATCTTGTAGATTCCAATGTAAGCTTAAAGGTAGTAATCTTCGATGAAGAAGATTTTGGCTATGCAGAGATGATTCATACACGTTATCCTGAAGTTCCTTTTTTCTTGCAGGTTGGCAACGATGACGTGTTAACAGTCGATGATCAAGCATTGGTTTCCACACTATTAAAACGCTTTGAATGGTTAATTGACCGTTCAATGCAGTCTACGATTATGAACGATGCGAAAGTACTGCCTCAATTACATGCATTGATTTGGGGAAATAAACGCGGTGTTTAACAAGGAGGATTTAACGATGAGCGGGCGTCAAAAAGAAGAGTTACAAGGAATTAATTTACTAGGCAATCAAAACGTTCAATATGATTTTTCATATAATCCAGGTGTTTTGGAATCATTTGAGAACAAACATCCTTATCGTGACTATTTTGTAAAATTCAATTGTCCGGAGTTTACTTCTTTATGTCCGATTACGAGCCAGCCTGATTTTGCTACGATTTATATTAGCTATATTCCAGATATTCAAATGGTCGAAAGTAAATCGCTTAAATTATACTTATTTAGCTTTAGAAATCATGGGGATTTCCATGAAGATTGTATGAATATCATTCTTAACGACTTAGTTAAACTTATGGATCCTCGCTACATTGAGGTGTGGGGCAAATTCACACCACGTGGTGGAATTAGTATTGATCCTTATACGAACTACGGAAAACCAGGTACAAAATATGAAGAGATGGCTGCACATCGTCTGATGAATCATGATATGTATCCAGAAACAATTGATAATCGATAACTTAAAAATCTAACCCTCTTCATACTAAAAGACACTCGATTGAGTGTCTTTTTTAGTGGCCTAATTAAAGAGAAAAAAGAAGAGGATGAACGTTATCCTCTTCTTTTTTATAGGTCCAAATATTCTTCTAGAGTTTGTTTGTGGGTAAACATATCTGTTGCAGGTTCGACTCCAACATAGCGGAAATGCCATGACTCATGCATATAGCCAGTAACTTCTTCTTTTCCTAATGGATAACGAAGGATAAACCCATAGAGATGGGCATTTTGAGAAATCCACTCACCAGCAGGAGTTTCGCCAAATGATGCTGCGGCCCAGTGCTGTTCAAAGTTTTTCTCTCCAATATCGAAGGATAAACCTGTTTGATGCTCAGAATAGCCAGGACGTGCACTATATTGATCTGCCGCTTGCTGTCCATCTTTTTCCACATATTGATTATATAAGGTTTCTTGTCGTTCATATGAGCGAAATGTGCTAAATGCGACAAGCTCAAACCCATCCAGTTTTGCTGCTGCAGCCATTTTATTAAATGCTGTACGTGCTAGTGGATCTTCACCGTTATTATAATCAACAGGGAGTGGAAATTGTTTATTCGCTACAATAAAACCATTTTTAACGGTAGGGACTTCAGGATATTTTTGATTGGGATCATACCTGTTATTTGATGGTTTTTCTACTGGTGGCTTTGGACTTTCTTTTGGCTCTTCAGGAGGCTCAACAGGTGTTTCAGGTATTATTTGGCTCGGTTCATCTGCTTGTTGCTCTAAATTTAGTGCAGCTATACTTTTATCGAGATTCCAATTGTGTAACCCTATCCAAATCACTGGCACAATTATGAGAATACTCCCTATGATTACTGTAACCACAATTGGCCACTTCTTTTTTTTTTTCGGAGTAAAACGTAATTTACTAGTTTTCATGAGAAGCCTTCTTTCATATTTCGTACATTAAGTTTACCATTAAATTCTTTAAAAATGACATGCGTCATTATTTTTTCGCTATAATATATTAGACATTTAAAATAGATTTGAGGTTTCATTTATGATAAATTCTCAAAAATGGTTATCTATTAACTTTGCAGCTTTCTTTTTCACTTGGGGTGTCTTCCTGCCTTACTGGACGGGATGGCTAACTACTGAAAAAGATCTATCTGTATTTCATGCGAGTATAATAATGGGTTCAGGAATGGTAGCACGTGCAGTCTCGACATTCGTTTTTTTCCCAATTGCTACTAAATTACTCTCACTTCGCAGAGTGATGGTATGGGCAGCCTTTATGTCGGTAATGATCATGTCGATATATATTTTTGTAGACACATTTATTCCATTACTAATAATCACCGTCGTGTTTAGTTTAGTTTATCCGAATTTACTTCCTGCTATGGAGAGTAGTGCATCTGTCTTAATTCAGACTGAGCGTATTCATTACGGGAAAAGTCGTTCATTCGGATCAATTGGCTATACGGTGGGACTTTTGTTAATAGGCGCAGCCACTGCTGTATGGAATGAACAAGCGATTTTGTGGGTAATGTTGATAGGGCTTGCCTCTATGTGGTATCTCCATACCCGCCCCGCTCCCCCTTCTCTAACTATAAAACCTGAAATTCGTGAAGTGAAGAATAAAAAATCAGAAGTTAAGAGATTAATCTCGTCTAAACCTTTTGTTACGGTGTTAGTCCTCTCCATATTGTTACAAGGTGCTCATGCATCTTATTATAATTATGGATTCATTTATTTACAGGATCTTGGCGTCAATAGTTTTTATATCGGAGTGGTCTTAATTGTTGCTGTTCTTTTAGAAATTTTATTTTTTGCTCGAGCAGATTTTTTCTTTATCAAAACTAAAATATCGACCATGTACTTAATAGCAGCTGGAGGGTCCACATTGCGATGGATATTGATTTTCCTATTTCCAACTGTTTGGGTTTTCATTTTTTCACAGTTGCTTCATGCTGTTTCATTCGGAGTAGCCCATTACGCATTTATTCAATTTATTTCTAAGCGATTATCGCAAAATGAAATCCCAACAGCGCAAGGAATGTACGCCTCCCTAGCAATGGGTCTAAGCACAGCCATTTTAACCTTTATAGGCGGTTATTTATATGAGATCAGTCCAGGACTTGCATTTTTAGGTATGACCTTATGTACGATTCCATCATTCTTTATTGTATTGGTAACACGAAAAAAATTATCCTACTAAAGAACTATTTTTTAAAAATGCGTCATAAAATACTCATTTGCCTCGAATAGTATAGTAAGAAATCATGACAGGAGTGTAATTACTATCATGCGAAGAATCTCAAAATTTGACGTGCTCCTATTAATGCAACAATTAGATGAGCTATTAGAAAATCATAAAGAAGAAAATAAAAAAGAAAATAAACAGAAAAACGCACGTAACCRTTAAYGGTTACGTGCGTTTTATTTTATAATTCCGCATGCAATTCGATTTCCAGAATTCCCTGAAGGGTCCGTAACATAATCATCTTTTTTCTCATGAATAATCATTGTACTGCCATCTTCATCAAGCAGGGAATTCGATTTTCCTTTTTCAAGCGTCACATTTGGAGTAGTAATCTCTAAATCCACTATGCCATTTTTATTTACTTTCAAGTTCGGAAGATCCCCTGCATGATAGCCTTTCGGATTATCAAAGCCGTGTTGTTTTTTTGCAGGGTTCACATGGCTACCTGATGTTGTAAAATCTGGTGGGTCACACTTTCCTACCTCATGAAAATGAATGGCTTTTTCTCCAGGCTCTAATCCTTTTAGTTGTAACCGAACTCTGACACCGGCAGCTGTTTCTGTTAACTCCGCTGACCCAATACCAGTCCCTTTAGAATCCACCACATTCGTTACCAACGTATGGTCAATCGTCCCACTTACAGGCATCATTTCTTTTTGTTGACTGCACCCTGTTACTGTGACTGTTACTAGTAAGGCACTGCATACAATCATCCATTTTTTCATAAAAAAAACCTCCATACAAATGATTTCTCATTAGTATGATGGCTTAAAATGAATTTTTTATACATTAAAACAAAATTATTCCTAATATGATGACAAACGCAACTGCAAAGAAAATAGCCATGCCGGTCATCCATTTTGCCTCGCGCTCAAAACCTTTTTCTTTAAAACTCAGAGCTCTAAAGCCATTAGTCAAAGCAAATAATGCAGTCATAAACAAAACTGATACATATAAATTCTCTTTAATAATAAAGACCAACGCAGCGATGCTTACTGCTGATAGTAGTAGTCCAGCAAGCCAATTTCGTTTCATAGCAGTTATTCACTCCTAAAAAAAAGTCGATGCTTTCAGGCACCGACTTTAACTTATTATTCTTCTATTGCTTTCTCTGGATGGTTTGAATAAAACTTACGTCCTAAATATGTTTGGAAGATTAGCAGTAAACCACCAACTGTCCAATATAGCGGTAAGGCTGACATAGACGTAAAGGATACAAACATAATCATAATAGGTGAAATATACACAAACATTTTCATTTGTTGTTTTTGTTGCTCGGGTACAGTCCATAATGATACTTTTGCTTGTAAGAAGTAGACTGCACCTGCAATCAACGTCATTATTACATCTGGTGATCCAAGACTAAACCATAAAAACTCATGATTCTTCACATCTGTAGAATAAAGAATGGAGAAATAAAGACCCATGATGATTGGCATTTGAATGACCATTGGCAAACAACCCATGTTTAATGGATTTACATTATGTTTGCGATACAACCCCATCATTTCTTGCTGCAACTGTGTTTGCTCTGCTTTATCTTTAGTTGCTTTTATTTTCTTTTGGATTTCATCCATTTCAGGCTTCATTGCATCCATTTTGACTTTCATGCCTTGTTGGTTCTTGTAGTTACGAAGCATTAATGGCATTAAAATAAGTCTAATCAAAATCGTAATAGCAATTATCGCTAAACCGAAACTTCCGTTGAACATATCTCCAAAAAAGTTAAGTAGGTATTCGAAAGGTTTTACAAAAATACTGTAAAAGTACCCTTCTTTATTTTCTACACCAGCACAACCACTTAATAACATAGTAACCATAACAAGCATTGACAGTAATCCGATTTTCTTCTTCACTAGTTTCACCTTCATCTTTTAAGCTACTGAAAAGTATACCTTATTTACCTACCATATTTCAAATTAATAGCAAAAAGAGTCTTAACTTACGACACTTTTAAATTGAGGTTGGTAAGGTAAATCTATAGTAATCATAGTCCTTTTGATCACGGAATTGTTTTGGTGTCACTTCTGTGTACTTTTTAAATATACGAGTAAAGTAGCTCTGATTGCAGAAGTGATATTGTTGTGAGATATCCGAAATCGTTTTATTTGTATGCCTTAAATAATATTGCGACTCTTCCACACGTCTTACATTTAAATACTCTACAAGAGTAATACCTACATTTTCACGGAAGATACGGGATAAGTGGCTTGTACTAACATTAAACTGTTTCGCAATGTCTTCAACGGATAGTTCTGATTCAACTTCATCGTTAATAAATAATATTACCTTGTTGACAGTTTGATGATTAAAAGTAGGCTGTTTTCTTTCTGAAATAACTGATACAAAAAAATCAATTAAATCATCCGCGAATTGTAGGAACTGAGCGTCATTCATATGAAAATCAACCATTCCAATACATGCAGAATTAAAAGCAAATGCTTTTTTGGCAGGCACTTGATTTTCATATAACTGTCGCGCCATAATCGATGACAATACGGCAAAGTAATGTTTTACTCCCCGAATGGTTTGTTTACCTGCCCTTAAAGAAATTCGATCGATGAGAAGACGCAAAGTGTTTTTTGCTTTTTCTATCTCTAAATGGTGAATTTCATACAAAAGTTTTGATTCCAACTCAAAGAAATCTTCTACGCCATCCAACTGGGAAGCTATTTCAATTTCACTCAAATATTTTTTTGATATAGTTTCGCTTCCTGTGGGTTGATTTAACTGCATAAAACTCACCATCTTTCTTTACGATACGCATATGCGTATTTTACCATTTTCTCATTAAAAATAAATCCTATTATATGCATATAGTTACATAAACTTTAGATTTAACATTTTCCCTTGCTTTTTATGGGTATTAGTTCTTAAAAAAAAGACTAATTAATTACAATATTATTCGTTTATTGGTTGACTTTATAAAAGATACAATAATTAGTTCGTTTTACCGATTGGTACTAGTACCTCAATATGCTTTTTCAATATTTGAACTGCAATTGGAGTAGAACATCCTTCATCTCCATCTAAATTACAAGTCATTTCCTTCGATGTTTCAATTCGTACTTTTTCTGTTTTAATCACGACTATGTCAGGATTCTCTTCAATTTTGCCTCGTAAAACAGCTGATGCCATCCGAATAAAGGCAGGTAGTCCTTTACTTTTCACAATAAATACATGAAGAAATCCGTCATCAGTTTGTGCATCTGGAGCCAATTTTTCGAATCCACCTACCGAGTTTGTTAATGCCACTAATACGACAACCGCATTTCCACTCCAAGTGCCATTATCATGCTCTACAACTACTTCTGTTTCATCTTCAGAAGTTAATGCTTTAACACCTTCGATTAAATATGCTAATGGTCCAAGTTTAGTTTTTTGTTCTACAGAGACATTCGAAACACTTTCTGCTACTTGACCAACAGCTAAAACATTCATAAAGTATTGATTTTGTGCTTTTGCAATATCTGTAAACCTCGGTTGTGCTGTTTTTAGTCCTTCGATTGCCCTTGCAGGATCTAATGGGATGCCAAGGGCACGAGCAAAATCATTTACAGTACCTAAAGGGATAAAAGAGAAAAGAGGTCTGTGTTCTTGTTCCGCTAACCCATTCACTGCTTCGTTTATAGTCCCATCTCCACCCATAGCCGTAACAAGGTCGTATTTTTCCTCGCATGCTAGCCGAGCAAAGTCCGTCGCTTCTCTTCCACCTTGAGTCTCTTTGACTTCCACTTCAAATCCCATACTAGTTAAAGTTTCAATGGTCTGTTCTTTAAAGTCTCCTGCTAATTCCTTACCTGATGATGGATTTAATATCAACATGGCTTTTTTCAATTAAAATGCCTCCGATGATTGTGTGTTATATATGGTAACATTAGAAAAAAGAGATTATTTATTAAAGTGAGGTGAATAATTTGGACACAAATTCAATACAAGAAATCATGAAAGTCATTCATGAATTCTTCCCTGAACATGCTTCTATTGCTATTTCGAACACCAATGAATACGTATATTATCAAGCCAGTAAGAGAATAGATTTAAAAATACAACCAGGTGATCCAATAAAAGAAGGCACTGCCACTTATAAAGCGCTTACTTATGGTCAAAAAGTGAACGAATTTATTGACTCTGATATTTTAGGTGTTTCTTATTATGGAATGAGTATCCCCATTATTAAAGAAGGTATAACAGAAGGTGCAGTTACGGCCATTCTCCATCAACAGCCCTCTCCATTTTTAAGTCAATATATGACCATTAAAACGGATGAAAACTGGTATCCAGTAAAACATAATCAAGTTTTATTTTTAGAAACTCAACTTCGTAAGACCTATGTAAAAACCGAGACAAGAGGAGGGTATCATCGCTTAAACTTAAGTGAATTAGAATTGTTTCTCTCATCAGAATCCTTTATTCGCTGTCATCGATCGTACATAGTAAATATTGCTTTTATCAAAGAAATACAACCTGACTCGCATTCAACCTTCTTACTGGAAATGAATGATGGAACAAGGATTCCGGTCAGTCAACGTTATGCTAGTTATTTTAGACGTTCCTTAGGTTTTTAATTCAACTTCTTTAGTTTCCTGCCCTATATTAAGTTTATTAAACCATCTTCCTACTACTTTTCATCTAATAAAGAAGGCTACGATCGCTTGGAGCGTAGCCTTCTTTTTTCTAATTCTTAATCATCGAGTTTTCATCGACATCATTATTTACCGCTTTTTTCGATTTATCTTGAACTTCTTGGTTATAGTACTGAACACTGGTCATTGCGCCTTCATCTACCATAGTGTTGTCATCAATATCATGTGGATCCGAATGACCAGCTTTGGTCATTTCCATTTTATTGTTTTTTTGTGATTCTAGGTAAGAATTAACTTTAGTTTTCGTGTTATTGAAAGCTACTATTGCTTTGTCTCGATTTTCTTGTTTACTGAAATACGCATAAGCACCTGCTGCCAATCCAGCTAATAACAATGAACGATTATTTCCTTTTGCCATTTTCATCATTCCTCCAGTAATTCTTTTTTTCTCTTGTTATAGTATCGATACCCTATATATTCTTTTTCAACACCTTATTATTGTGACAAAACGGTTTCAAATTAGTGACTTCTTTTAAGCATGTCCACATGCGGAATCCCGTCTTCATCATATTCTTCAGAAATCTCTATAAAACCAAATGAACCATAAAAATGCTTGAGATGTGTTTGGGCTTGTAGTTGAATATCAGTATTTGGCCATTTTTCTCGGCTAAAATCAATTGCTTGATTCATTAATTCTTTAGCTAGTCCTCTTCCTCTTGATTTTTGGTCAACGATTACCCGACCAATAGATGTTCGTTGATATTTTATACCAGCAGGAAGGATTCGTGCGTAAGCTAGGACTTCATCATTTTCGATATACGTTAGATGGTAAGAATCTAAGTCATAGCCATCTAGCTCAGGATAAGGACAAGATTGTTCGACTATAAAAACATTTACTCGTAATTGTAAGTAAGTATAAAGTTCGATGGTTGTTAATTCATTAAAAGATTTGATAATCCACATTTTCTCACTCCTTTTTATGGAAATTATTTCACATGTATAGCAAACTTGCGAAATATTTGGTATGATGACTGAAAGAATTTTGAGGTGAGATGATTTGATACGAGCGATGAAACAAGACGATATTGCTGCGGTACAGCAAATCGCCAAAATTACTTGGAATGACACATACGAAGGAATCATTCCAGCTACTATTCAAGAATTATTTATCGAACGATCTTATTCAAGTGCCATGATGATGAAACGTTTAGAAAAAACAGCTGTTTATGTCGCTCTTCATGAAGATACTATTGTTGGCTTTGCCAATTTCACACGTGTCGATGAAGATGGCGATGCGGAACTTACGGCTATTTACATGTTGCCTTCCCATCAACATTTAGGATATGGGAAAAAGTTGTTAAGTGCAGGATTAAAAAACATTTCCTCTGCAAATCAATTACTAGTTTACGTCGAAAGTGAAAATAAAAAAGGTAGAGCTTTTTATGAACGCAATAATTTCACATGTATTGAAGAATTCGATGAATTTTTTGAAGGCCACCCTCTATCTACAGCAAAATATGTATACTTTCTAAAAACGCCTGTTAACAATTAACTTGTTAACAGGCATTTTTTTATAAAGGTTGCTGCGGTTGGTGCACTTCATTGTTGTAATATGGATCTTGTTCATCATGCACTGGTGTTTTGCGAACGAAACACAAAATAGCTGCAATATAGAATAAAATTGGAGCGAGTAATAATATTCCCGATAATAAGCCTGCAAAGATGAATAATATCCCCGCTGTTTTCGGACTCTTGTTTTTTGATACTTTAACTACAGCAATAATACTTAAAATCACACTGATTAGTAAAGTAATTACTAGAACCCATCCGACGATTCCAAATACATCTAAAAACGCACCTATGAAATCCTTAGCCATCGCGATATCTTCGGAAGTCATTGTAGGGTCAGTCATGACCATTTCTTCTTCAATCAATTGTTTTACCTCTCCTGTATCGGCATTTGATACAGCTACAACAGCAAACGTAGCGAATACTAATAAAATAACATTTAATATGGTACCAATAATTCCTAAAGCAACTTCTCCAACTCTTCTCAATACAATCACCTCTTCTATTTATCTTCCATAATATATACGAAACAAAACTAAGTAGGTTTCATAATATCACCATTCCCTTCATAAAATATGAATAAACCTGTTTAATATTTTATAGTGGGGGTACATATTTAGTAACACCAATTTGAAAGGAGTAGATGACGAGATGGAAAAGAAAATAGTATTTAGTCAATCAGATTTTATGTACACAATGGTAGGGGCTTCAGTACTAACAGGATTTTTATTCGTATTTACTCAAATGTGAGGATGAAGAATATGACGAATTACACGTAAAAGGCAATCCACTAAGATTAATTAGCGGATTGCCTTTTAATTATGCTTTAAGGTCTTCATATTCATCAGATTCATTAAATGCAGATACCACATACGAACAAACGGCTTCCATTTTATAACTGTTCTCACGAGCAAATTTTGCTGAACGATCGAGTAACTGCTTGGCTACCCCTGTACCTCGAAGTTCTGGAATAACGAATGTGTGATCCATTACCATCACATCCCCAAGCAACGTCCATGTGATTTCCCCTAAAGTTTTTCCATCTTTTTCATGCACAAATGCATACGCATCCTGACCCAATTCTTTATACTGAAATTCCATTTCTCACCACTCCTTTTTGACAGTTTAGCATACCTCACTCGTTGAATGTTAATGGACGGAGTGAAGCTTCTATTTGTTCGCGACGAGGTTCTAAAAATGGTGGTAATGCGAGAGTTTCACCCAACGTTTCCATTGACTCATCTGTAGCAAATCCAGGTTCATCCGTCGCTAGTTCATACAATATTCCATTCGGTTCGCGGAAATAAATTGATTTGAAGTAATAGCGATCGACTTTACCAGAAGTCATGAATCCCCTTGCACGCAATAATTCTTCCCATCTGTCATAGTCCTCAAACGTCTTCACACGAAATGCAACATGGTGAACACTACCTCTACCCGGTCGTTCCAGTGGTAAATCAGGTCGTTCTTCAATATGCACTTCAGAAGCGGGACCTCCATCTCCTGTAGAATATACGGTGATATCAGGCATTGCTACTACAAATGAAGGATACGATCCAACTTTTTTGAACCCCAATACTTCAGTTAAAACAAGTTGCGTTTGTTCAGCCTTCCGAACGGTTAACGTGACATGCCCTAAACCAACCACTGTAAATTCTTCTGGAACACCCGATTTTGTCCAAGGTGTACCGTATGGAACACCTTTTCCATCATCAACGACTAACATGAGTCGAGATCCTTCAAAGTCTTCAAAATACATCGTTTTTCTACCAAAACGTTCAACCACATCTTCAAAATGAACTTGATGTTCTGTAAAGCGTTCTTTCCAATAACTCAAAGCAGCTTCACTTTTCACACGAAAAGCTGTATTACTTATACTCGATGCTCCTGGGACAGTCCTGGCCGCTCTCGGAATATCGAAATACGTCATATCCGTTCCGGGCGTACCTACTGCATCCGCATAAAACAAATGATACGAAGAAGTATTATCTTGGTTTACACTTTTTTTAACGAGTCTCATACCTAATATACGAGTAAAGAAATCATAGTTTTTTTCCGCATTCGCTGTGATAGCGGATACGTGATGAATGCCTCCTAATTCCATGAAAATGCCTCCTTATTATAATATCTCGAATTCGAGATGTTTTTTCTTATAGATTATCATCTGTAATAGCATTGCGCAATTTATGTGATTTTATGAAAAAAACCTCCATGAGAGGAGGTTTTAGTTAAATAATGATCGTATTGAATCAATTAAATTGTTGAAAAAGTTTTTAACACTTTGCCAAAAACCTTCGTCATCAACGATATTTCCAATTTTATCTTCAATGGTTTTACTTAAGTCATTTAACTGATCAGACCATTTACTAAAATCAATATCCAATTGACGAATTTTGTCCATTAAATCAATTAATAATTGACGATCTTCAGGGCTTAACTCGATTTTTAAATTAGTTAATTGTTCTTGTACAATTTTTTCGACTTCTTCTTTAGTTGCTGGGTTTTGTTCTGCAATATCTTTTTTAATCTCGGTTAAGAGCTCACTTACTTTTGCTTCGTCAATGTCTGATTTATTCGCTAATATAGTTGCAACTGAAAGTTCTTCATTTGCCACATCAGTTCGTTCTTTGTCTAGCGTTTCTCCACTCACTTCATATGCTTTGTAAATTCCGACTAAAGCTGAATGACCTGTTACTTTTTTTGGAGCTGCGACTTCTACTGTAGCGTCTTCAATTCCAGCTGTTAACATAGCATTTTCGTACATTTCAGCTGTTACTTGTGTAATATTATCTTCAGTAACTATATCGATTACTAAGCCTTTTCCAGCATCTTGACGTGTAATCTTCGCAGATGAAAACATCCGAGCAGAAGCATCACCATCTTTAATATAGTTTACTAAATCTTCTCCTGTCACAGAGATTTCTTCAACTTCCGATTCGTTGGTTACTTCAAGACTATCTTTAACACTTGCTTTTTCTGATTCTGTTAAATCAGCTCCGTATACAACAATAGGCATACCAAATTTTTCATTAATTCCTTCATCTGAAGACGAAGATCCAGTGCTAGCTAAAGCACCTGAAGGCAAGATCAATGAAGCTGCCAGTAAGAACGAAACGAAACGAACACTATTCTTTTTCATATCTTGTTCTCCTCTCAAAATAACTTTTTCCGATTAAAGCGGGTGTCACTAATTTTTTTTAGCGGTTGTTCCTCTTATTAGTACGAAAAAAAGGTACAAAAAGTTTCGGTGAGCATTAATCTCGCCTTTCTCTTTGTACCTCTTAACCACATTTTCTGCATTTTAAATGTTGGATTTAACTATCGTCCAACCATCTTTTTGCTCAATTTTTTTCTCTTTCATTAACTTGCCTAATGCCCGTTTGAATGAGGCTTTACTTAAGTTAAACATGTCATAAATTTCATCAGGTGATGATTTATCTGTAAACGGCATTTTACCACCCATATCTTGTAAGTAACGATATAAAGTTTCGGCGTCATCCATTAATCTTTCTTCTTTACGTGGCAGCATCGAACCATTCAATGAGCCGTCCTCTTTAACCCCAATGACACGAATATCAACTTCTTCACCCATACGCGGTTCAGCCATTTGTTCTGTATGGTGGACAAATATCCGGTATCCTTGAGGGACACTAATTAAGAATGAACCGATTGGCAATAGGCGGTATGCACGTGCCTTCAAGTTTTCATTCATTACAGAAGTCGGTGCTTCCACGAATGTTTCAGCAACACGGTCTTCTGTTGCCAGGCGACCGAATAAATCTCCATGAAAATCGGTTCTTAATGTCATGTATAAATGGTCTCCGATTTTCGGCCATAGCTCTTTTAATAATGGCAAGTCAGATGGTTTCACAATTACTTCACGTGAACTGCCGATATCGACAACCGCACCTTCACGCTCATCCATTTTAATCACTCTCGCCCAACCGTAAGTACCTTTTGTTACATGTGGCAATGCGGAAGTTGCGCTTAAATTTCCGCGACGATCTTTAAATAAAAACACTTTGATTGTATCGCCTTCTTGTACTCCTTCAGGTGCTTCAGATCCGTTAATTGGTACTTCAATTTCACCATTGGATAATATCCATTTAGAAGATTCTTGTGACTTTACTTGCAAGTCTACAATTTCTCCAGATGCCATTTCGCTCATAGTGGACACTCCTTTCACTTTTACCTATTCTGATTGTTGCTGTTCTTTAAGTTCTTCTAATTTCCGAAGAAACTCAGGATTCTCTTCCAACGCTTGATTTAAGTCAGCAATCCGGTCAATTGAATTCCAGCTCAAGTGGTGTTCGATTCCTTCTACATCTTCATATATTTTGTCTTCCTGTACGCCAATTAAACGTAAAAACTGTTCCAACAAATCATGTCGTTGAACTAAACGTTTACCTAATTTCAAACCTTTTGGAGTTAACATAAGGCCGCGGTAGCGTTCATAGATCAAGTAGCCATCTTTGTCGAGTTTTTGAACCATTTTTGTTACAGAAGAAGGAAGAACTGAAAGAGATTCAGCAATATCCGAAACACGCGCATATCCTTTTTGCTCAATCAGCATATAGATTTGTTCGATATGATCTTCCATACTAGGTGTCGGCATTACTCTGTTCCTCTCTTTCCATAGCTTATATAAGTGTACTATAGTCGCTATCCGTTCTCAATTAATAACGAAAAGCTGAAAGTGCCAATCTACCTCGACACCATTAAATAAGGAGCCTGACCTAAGCAGCTTATGTAATTCTATCTCTTATAGCACGATAAATTTTATTTATTTCATAATATTATGTTCAGACGGTTTATGACTAAAATATCAAGGGTAACTTATTACTATCAAAGCCTAATTGCAGAGAGGATGAGCTTGAATGGGTAGAATGCTATGGATGATTATCGTAGTATTAATAATTATTTGGGTACTAGGACTTGTACTTAAAATTGGCGGCGGTCTAATTCACTTACTTTTATTGATTGCAGGTATTATTTTAGTTATACAATTAGTCACAGGAAAACGAAAACTTTAACAAAAGGGATGTCCATATAATACGGACATCCCTTTTTTATTTTATTTTCGCATAAATACAGGTATCCCGAACATATTTCCCATCTGCAGAAAGTGAATCTTGTTTTAGAATGCCTTCTAATGTGAATTTTAATCTTTCTGCAACAGCTCGACTTCTGACATTATCAATATCGCAACGAATCTCTACTCTTCTTGCACCAAGATCTTCGAATGCAAACTCCGTTAAACGCTCTGCGGCTTCTGTCATATAGCCCTTACCTTCAAAGCGGCTGTCTAACCAATACCCAATTTCCACTTTTGGAATATCCCAATTTATTCGATGAAAACCACTTGCCCCAATAAACTCACCTGTTTCTTTCAAGAACAAATGAAGTCGTAAATCTTTTCTTGTCACGAAATCAGCCACAGCTTGTCGTATATTTCCTGTTGTGTCTTCGATTTTTTGTATGTTTTGGGCCCATGGCATCCAAGGTTGAAGGGCTTTATGGGAAACTTGGACACTTTTCCAAACGAGTGGTGCATCTTCCACTTTTGGCGCCCGAATAATTAATCTGTCCGATTCAAATGAATCAGGGAACGTCCGCATCGCGGTATGAACTTTTGCCTTCGTCGGTTCTGTCACCTGCTGATCATCCCATAAGACAGGCGTTGTTGTGCCTTCATTAAAATCTTCCCTCGTAATGCCGTAGGTGATGGCATCGTAATAAGAATTCTCTTTCGGGGAAAACCAAGCTTTACGCAAATGTCCTTCTTTTACAAATCCCGCACGTTCAAAAGTTTTACGCATCGCAAAGTTATCTTGACGTGTGTGACCTTCAACACGAATTTTCATTTCAGGTAGATTAAATACATACTCCGCCACTTTTTTCAGGGCAGCTGGACCATATCCATGACCTCGATAACTTTCTGCTATGCGTAAATCAAATACAGGAATTTCATCTTGCAAATCAAACACTTTAACGATTCCTACTTTTTGATAATCATCATTTTCGACCCAAAAAGTTTTGACTTCGTCTGACTCGTAGCCGCCCTCTTCAATAGTCTTTTCGATAATTTCTCTCGCTGGATTCGAATTCCCATGAAAAGGCCATGCATTCGTAGTCATAAAATGTATCAGTTGTTCTTGCTCTTCCATTGTCCATTCTGTTAATCGCATGCTTCTCCCCCGAACTGCGTTACTTTTGAATGCGCATTAACCTCATTGAATTTAAAACAACGAGTAACGTTGCACCCATATCTGCAAATATCGCAATCCAAAGAGTTAACCATCCTGGAATGATTAGCAGTAACGCCACTATTTTTAAACCTAATGCAAACATAATATTTTCTTTAATAATACGCAATGCTTTTCTACTCAATTGAATGGTATATGGAAGTTTTTCTAAGTCGTCAGCCATTAAAGCAACATCTGCCGTTTCAAGGGCTGCATCAGTTCCCGCTCCCCCCATTGCGATACCAACCGTCGCCGCAGCAAGAGCTGGAGCATCATTCATTCCGTCCCCTACCATTGCCACACGTCCGAACTCACTACGTAATTTTTTCACAGCGTGTAGTTTTTCATCGGGCATTAATCCTGCTCTGACATCAGTTAAATTTAACATTTGTGCAATTGCTGCTGCTGTAATCGGATGATCTCCTGTTAGCATCACCATATGTTTTATCCCAAGTTCTCGTAATTTCTTAATAATCACCGGACTTGTTTCTCTTATTGCATCTGCAACAGCTAAATGTCCTGCATATTGATGATTAAAAAGAACAACCATAACCGATTTCCCTTGTTGTTGGAGCATTTCTACGTTTTCCTTTACATCGTCTGAAATGGTCGTTATTTCTTCTGCCCATTTCAAACTACCTATCGCTACTTCTATTCCATCAACTGAGGCATTCACACCTTTGCCTGTAACCGAGTTGAAATTTTCAATCGGTGATTGGACAATATTTTGAACCGATGCATACGCCACAATCGCTCGTGCTAATGGATGTCCTGAATACGATTCGACTGATGCTACTTTTTGAATCACTTCGTTTTCTGTAAAAGTAGCTCCTGCTGATATGTCAGTTACTTCTGGAAAACCTTTAGTTAACGTTCCAGTTTTATCAAAAGCAATGGACTGCAAGCGGCCCATTTCTTCTAAATGAATGCCCCCTTTGATAAGAACCCCTTGCTTCGCTGCATTGCCAATTGCGGTAACGATAGCAACCGGCGTTGAAACGACAAGGGCACAAGGACAACCTACGACTAACACCGCAAGCCCTTGATAAATCCAAGCTTGCCAATCACCAATAAATAGAGGAGGAATTACAGCTACAAGTAAAGCAATAATTATGATGCTCGGTGTGTAATACTTGGCAAATTGATCAACAAATTTTTGAGATGGCGCTTTTTCCGCCTGTGCTTCTTCGACTAAATGAATGATTTTTGCAATCGTGGTATCTTCTACTCGTTTCGTTACACGAACTTCAAGGGCACCTTCTTCATTTAATGTACCAGCAAACACTTCGTCTCCTTGCATTTTGACAACAGGCATTGATTCTCCTGTAATCGGAGCTTGATTGACTGAAGAATAACCAGTCAATACCTCGCCGTCCATTGCTATTTTTTGACCCGGTTTTACAAGAAGTGTATCGCCAATAACGATATCTTCCGTGGCTAGTTCCATTATTTCATCATTTCTACGAATAAAAGCACTTGCAGGAGCAATATCCATTAGCTGTCGAATGGATTGACGTGCTTTAGTCATCGAATATGCCTCTAGTGCTTCACTGACTGCGAATAAGAAGACAACCACGGCCCCTTCACGCCATTCTCCAATAATTGCAGCACCAATAATCGCAATGGTCATTAGTGTCTTCATATCGAAGTAAAAACGGGATAAATTTTTCAAACCACTCCAAAACATTTCATAGCCGCCAATACCTATGGATAAAGCAAAAAAGAATATCGCGTATGGATCTGCCTCAGACGTTTGAAAAGAAATAATTGTCCCTACTACTAAAAGAATAAATGACAGGAATGTTATGATATTTTCTTTTCTTTTATAAAAAGGCTTATTTTCAATGATTCGATTCGAAGTCAATGGCACGACTTTAATGCCATCAAATGCTCCTGCTTTTTCTAACTCTTCGACAGTAATTGGGCCAACTACACGTAATTTTGATGCCCCAAAATTAACATTTACTTCGCTAATCTCAGGTAGGGCTTGAATGTTTTTCTCGAATTTCATAGCGCAATTCGCACATGTTAAGTTTTCTAATCGGAATTCTTGTTGATTAGATTCTTTCATGTTTTTCGCCTTCTTTCGCATGTTCATAGGCAATTTTCACAAGTTGACCAACATGATCATCTGCTAGTCGATAATAAACAAGCTTGCCTCTTTTTTGTGACTTGGCCAAATCGATATCTTTTAAATAACGTAAATGATGTGAAGCTGTTGCTGTGGACGATTGAATAATCGCTGCCACATCACATACACATAATTCACTTTGGAGCGTTAATGCATATGAAATTTTCAATCTTGTTTCATCTGCTAGCGCTTTGAATATAACGGCCATGCCTTTTAATTCAGGTAAGTTTTGTTTTACATATTTCACATCTTCTTCATGCACACATGCTACTTCGCATGTTTCAGTATTCATTGTATCAACCCCTCATTCAAACGTTCATTTGATTATTAATTAAAGTATATGCTCGAGTACTTTGAAAAGCAAGGACAGTCACATCATGATTTTCCGATTTATATAGCCGAGACGGTTGAGAAATCAGGTCCAGGTTGACGAAGTGACTCTCCATGTTGTACAAAATGACTTTTTCACTATCTTGTGTCTGCTTCGGCTAATCAATAATTATTATGAATGTGTGTAAATAAAGGATTTAACTTCCACTCTAGAGAATATATATTTAAGTACATAAGCTGTTTACTTGCATTGAATTGTAACGAATCGCAGGGAAGAATCACTCACTATGGGGGGATTGTGTTGTATAAAAAAATTCTAGTTGCTGTAGATGGCTCTTCGCACTCAAAGAGAGCAGCAACTCACGCTGTTTTCTTAGCTAGTTCCACTGAAGGTGCACACGTCACGTTACTCTATGTTTTGGATTACGATAAAACACGAACTGAAGTCATTCATAGTATAAGTAGTGAAGAGCTACACATTGATCGCAAAAACAAAATTTTACCCATTAAAGAATTATTCACATCTCAAGGAATTTCGACTGAAATCAAATTACTTCATGGTGAAGCAGGACCAGTTATAGTCGAACATGCCAACAAAGAAAATTATGATATTGTGGTCATTGGCAGTCGTGGTCTGAACACACTGCAAGAAATGGTACTTGGCAGTGTTAGCCATAAAGTAGCAAAACGAGTTCATTCACCGGTCTTATTAATTAAATAATAAACTCAGACTGGTCCATTCATTGGTCAGTCTGAGTTTTGCATTTGGAGATGATTAACTTGAAAAAAGGCGCGTTAAATTTAATTACTGATGTACCTGGTGTGAAAATTGGACACGTCACCTTGCATCAAAACATCAATGATAAGGATTCAATTTGCACAGGTGTTACAGCAATCTTGCCTCATAGTAAAAATTCTTTTTCACAAAAAGTTCCCGCTGCAAGTTTTGTATTAAATGGCTTTGGGAAAACGGTTGGTCTCATTCAACTCGAAGAATTAGGACTGATGGAATCACCTATTATGCTTACGAACACATTTAGTGTCGGAGCTGTTTTAGAAGGAACTCTGTCCTATATGTTGGAACAAAATCCCGCTATCGGTGACTCAACGAGCTCACTCAATCTTGTTGTCGGGGAATGCAACGATAGCTATTTAAATTCAATGCGTCTTTTAGCTGTTCGTCCACACCATGCAGTAGAAGCTTTAGTAGCTGCTAAGTCTGGGTGGTTTGAGCAAGGAGCTATCGGTGCGGGTAAGGGCATGATTTGTTACGGAGTAAAAGGAGGTATAGGCAGTTCTTCACGAATGGCTCAACATAAAGAACTTAATTTCCATGTTGGCGTACTTACACTTACGAACTTTGGTCGTGCACATGAATGCCGTATATCTAATTGGGACAAAGATGAAATAGACAAGCCAGATGGTTCCGTCATTATCGTTGTCGCTACAGACGCTCCTGTTGATGCACGGCAATTGAAACGACTTGCTAAACGGGCTGCGATTGGCCTTGGTAGAACTGGTACACATATACATAATGGAAGTGGCGATATTGTCATCGCGTTTTCTAATGCTAATACGGTTGCTCATGAGTCAGACATTCCGTATGATTCAAATACACTCTTACGTGATGATCACCCACTAATGAATGAATTGTTCCAAGCTGTTATTGAAGCAACTGAAGAAGCCGTATATCAATCCATACGTCACGCAGAAACCACACACGGTCGTTTAGGAAGAGTTGTAGAAAAAGGAATATTCTAAAAAAACTGCCACTCCGTCACAATAAATGACAGAGTGGCAGTTTTTAATTATTTAAGGGCAATCCCAATCCACCATCCGATAGTGACGAATAGAAATCCGCCGATGAGGGTGAACATCGCATAACTAGTAGCTTTTCGCATTTCACCTTTAGACCAGCTTTCCACCAATTGCACTGCAAACGTTGAAAACGTGGTAAATGCACCTAAAAAGCCTACTATCCAAAAAATAGCCATCCAGCTTGTTTTCGTGGCTATGTGTAATGATAAGCCCATCAGAAATGAACCTATCCAGTTAATGAATAAAATCCCTTTCATTCCTTGAATCTTCAGGGATATGGCATAGCGAAATACGGCACCGAAGCAACCGCCAAGAACTACTGCTAGGAGAGTCATTTAGAAAATCCCCCAATCTTAAATCCAAGCGCAGCTGCAAAAAAACAAGCCAGAGTCATGCCAAGTCCATAGACAACTGCTAATCCCATATTTTCTTGCATTAAAACTAGCCACTCAGCAGAAAAGGTTGAAAAAGTGGTAAATGAACCGAGAACTCCTGTTGTCCACAAAAAGGATGCCGTTTTCCCAGTCGCCACAGCACGCCCTGTCAACCACCCTAAGACGAGGCTCCCTATTCCATTCTCCAACCATAGGACAAGCATGTCTGACGTCGTGACCATAATGGTATAGCGTAATAATGTGCCTATCATTCCACCTATGCCTACCAATAGAAAATTCTTCACTACCTTTTCACGCCCTAACAATTACTCGTTTGGAGTTAATGTTAACGTATGGGAATCTTGTATGTCACCATTAATCACCGTTTCGTGATAGTCCCCCTCCGCCCAGTCATTTACTTGGTTGTGAAACCACTTCGATTTCATATGCCCACGATGTGATGGGCACTTGATAGATCCTGTAAATCTGCAACAAATCGCCACGAAGCTCCGTGATCAATAGAACCATCCTCTGTAAATCCTACTGCTTGAACTGAGATATTTGATCCACCAATAGGCACAGGTTTTGGATTCAAGAAATAGGCAAAGATTGGCGATGCACCGCTAGTGGATGGTCGAAGGTTAATTGATGATAATCGCCCCACTTCCAGTCACTCGGCTTATCGCTACCAACAATCCAAGCTATCCACTTTCCATTCCGCCTTCTTCTGGTCATCACCTTATCCCCTTAAACTTTCTTACTTTACTATTTCGAGTGAAAAGGAAAAAGTCCTGCATAAGCAAGAAAAGCTAAAGTTTGATCCGAAAACAAAAAAACTAGAGGACTGTAGAAAGCCCTCTAGTTTTATATCTCTATCTCTTCTGCTTACGCTAATTTCACATTAGCCACTTGTTCTTTTGCAGTTTCTTTCCACGAGTAGGCATAACAAAATTACCTTGACGAATAATCGGCTTTTCTGGTAAGCCAATTACAAAAAGCCTCGAATTCAAGAAAATTCGAGGCTTTTTATTATTCATTTTCGCCAACAATTTTCACTTCGAGGTCAAGGGAAATTCCGAATTTCTCTTGAACCTTTTTGCGGACCATATCAATTGTTTGAATATAGTCTGTTGCAGTTGCGTTATTTTTATTAACAATAAAGCCGGCATGCTTCATCGAAACTTCCGCACCGCCAAATCCCTTGCCTTGTAATTCACAGTCTTGAATTAACTTACCTGCAAAGTAGCCAGGTGGACGCTTGAAGACACTACCAGCTGACGGATATTCTAATGGTTGTTTCGATTCACGTAAATGAGTTAAATCTGCTACCTTTGCATCGATTGTTAATTGATCACCTGGTACTAAGTCAAATTCTGCCGACAACACATAATAACCTTTTTTGGTAATCACACTCATACGATAATCTAGCTCGAGTTCTTCTTTAGACAATACAAGCTTTTCACCTTCGTGCGTCAATACAGTAGCTTGGAAAATAATATCTTTTATCTCGCCACCATAAGCTCCTGCATTCATCGCCATTGCTCCACCTACAGAACCCGGAATTCCGCATGCAAATTCAAGTCCCGCTAAAGTTTCCTTCACTGCAGCTCTTGAGACATCAATGATGTCTGCACCACTTTCAGCATATACACGAGTTCCATTAATTTTAATGCAATTTAACTTGGACAAGTTCAAGACGATTCCGCGGACTCCGCCATCTCGAACCACCATATTAGATCCATTACCGAGCAATAACAATGGAATTTGGTTGTGGTGAGCATAAGACACGACAAAAATAGCTTCTTCTTCAGATGTCGGAGATACAAATAAATCTGCTCGACCACCCATTTTTGTCATGGTGTGCAAGGAAAGTGGTTCATCTATTTTGACACATTCGTGTGAAATTTTTATAGTTAGATCGTCAAACCAACGCTGTTTATTCATGAAAAGCCAAATCCTTTCGCTTAACTCTTTTCATTACATAGTATGCGTATTGACGACCAATTTGACAAGTGATTTTCAAGATAACCATACTTTTGACCAATGTTCTATGTTTGCAATTGCATCTTTCAGCCCTTTTCCTTTTTCTGTTAACGAATATTCCACTTTGACAGGCACTTCTGCAAAAACATGACGTTCGACAATTCCTTCTTTTTCTAACTCTTTCAATCGCTCAGATAAAAGGCGACCACTTACTGGCAAGGCAGATTCTATTTCGTTAAATCTTTGAGGACCATCTAATAACTGATAAAGAATTAGTCCCGTCCATCTTTTTCCAATGAGATCCATCGCTTTAGATAAACGCGGGCATAATGTAGTTTCTTTCATATTTTCACCTCTATTACTTCTAATTATAACCCAAAAAAAAATTCATGTAAAACAAAGTAATTTAATTACTAGATGTAATCACGTAATTATTTAATATTAACTTACATATAGTAACTTTGTGGAACTAATAATTTATTTCCATACAAAATTGCCATGACACTTATTAGTATTTGTCTCGAATTAAAGATATTTTAATTCAGACATATTGACATCGAGATAATACCCGCATATAGTAGGTTATAGAAATTAAAAAACAAATTGGAGGAATTTATTATGAAAAAATGGAACGTAGACACAGCTCACTCAAGCATTGGATTTTCAGTAAAACATATGATGGTATCTAAAGTACGTGGAAGTTTTGGTGATTTTGGCGGAGAAGTTGAAGCGAATGAAACAGATTTAACTGCTGCAAACATTGCATTTAACATTAAAGTGGCAAGTATAAATACCGGAAACGAAGATCGTGACAATCACCTTCGTTCAGCTGATTTCTTTGATGCTGAAACATACCCAGAAATTAAGTTTGTTGCAAACAACATCACGAAAAAAGACGATGAATATGAAATCGCTGGTGATATCACAATTAAAGATGTAACGAAACCAATTGTATTTGAGGCTGAATACGGTGGTAAAGGTACAAACCCATGGGGACAAGAAGTAGTAGCTTTTTCAGCTGAAACTAAACTTAACAGAGAAGACTTTGGTTTAACTTGGAACCAAGCACTTGAAACTGGCGGAGTATTAGTTGGTAAAGATATTAAAATCACGATTGACCTTGAAGCTAACCCAGTCTAATAGCTTAATAGGTTCACTTGCTTCAAAAAAAGCCGTTCTACTCACTTTTTCTGAGAAGAACAGCTTTTTTATTTATACTTTTAAGTTCATCGTCATTTCGCCTTTTCCATGAGCAACCTTAATTTCTGAATATGCACCATTTACGAAAGTCATTTGTGGTGGAACGTGTCCAAAATCGGCATTGTAAATAATCGGTAAGTTTGTCTCATCCGCTAATCTTTCCAAAGCATCTAGAGTTGTGAAACCACCCACTTCTTGACCAGCAGACGTACGTCCAAATAGAATACCTGTTGCGTTATCAAACCATCCGGATTGGTGCATTTGCATTAATGTTCGGTGGAAATCAGTTGCTGACATTTCACAGTTTTCCAAATACCAAACAAGTGGTTCATCACGTAAATGAGTTTTTTGGAATTCTCTTACATTCCCGTATGGAGTGCCAATTAAATGTCGAATAGTGTCCATACACCCCCCCAGCAAACGACCTTTCATCTCTACAGAGGAATTCTTGACGGTGTCCCACTTTGTTTCTGTATCCAAGTTGAAAACATAAGGATCTGGTTCTTTTTCATGAGACCATTTCGATTGGTAATGTAAAGACGAAACTTGAGTAATTGTTGCGTCTCCTTCTGAAGAGAGTATTTCTAGAAATTTRCTGGTCGTTGGATCCCATTCATTACTACGCAAATCCACCAAATTTGTACCGTGTGCAGTCGCGATGCCTGTCTTTACGGTTAATGCAAACAGTAAAGTACTCGTATCTGAATAGCCAAGAATCCATTTCGGTTGAACTTGATCCCATTCAATAAGAGGTAAAATCTCTTGCAGGATTTCTCCTCCCCATGGTGGAATGATTGCCTGGATGTCCTGTTTTTGAAGCATAGCATTTAGTTCGGCAGCACGCGTTTCTTTTGAAGATGAAGCTGCTTTATATTGTGTCCACACAGTTTCTCCGATTTCAATGTGGTAACCCCGTTTTTCAAACTGTTTTTTGCTTTGGTGTACTAAATCGTGTAATTCCGTATCTACACCAGATGAAGGAGCTGTAATACCAATAGTTTGCCCTGTTTGGATGGCTTTTGGGTATCGAATCATTGTTGTCCCTCCCTTTTTGTAAGATTGAAACTATTCTACATTGTTTTCGTATCTTATAATAGAGGAGATGAGAAATAATGGATACGTATGTATTTGGAGGAATGGGTATATTTTTTGTGTTTTTTGTTATCATTTTCACTTTAGTAATCGGTACATTTATTTTCGTTGCAGTTAAAGGAATTTCTCAATGGTCTAAAAATAATAAATCACCTGTGTTAACCGTACCTGCGGAAATAGTTGCAAAACGTACAGAAACTACAGGAGGTCATGGTGATTCATCAGCAAGTACTTGGTACTACGTTACATTTCAAGTTCAAAGCGGCGATCGATTGGAGCTAGACGTTACGAGTAAAGAATACGGTATGCTTGCTGAAGATGATTTAGGAATACTAACCTTTCAAGGAACACGTTATCAAGGCTTTGAAAGAAAGAAAATTGTTCTATAAAAAAAAGGGTCGGACATGAACATGTCCGCCCCTTTTTTTGTTATACAGTTACATTTGCTAAACGGTTTGCCACTGCTTTAACTTCTTGCATTCCGTCAGCAATAATTTGTTCTGCACGATCTTGGAATTGTGCATGTCCCTCGATAATCACTTCTTCGATATTTGTAATGCCGAAGAAGTTCATGATCATACGAACATAATTAACACTCATTTCAGATGGAGCCATTTCAGGTGTTGAGTAAACACCACCACGTGCGTTCAAGATGATGACTTTTTTATCCGGCACTAATCCAACTGGACCGTTTTCATTATAACTAAAGGTTACGCCTGCACGATAAATGTAGTCAATAAACGTTTGAAGTGGAGCTGGAATTGTTTTGTTCCACAATGGGAATGCGAAGACTACGACATCAGCATCCAAAAATGCGTCCATAGCTTTGTTTGATGCTGTTAAAATGCGTTGTTCGATATCCGTTAATTGCTCAGCTTGTGCTGACTTACCCAACGCATTAAAGAAATCTTGACCGAAATATGGCATGTCTTCTTTGAATACATCAAATGTGTTGATGTTTAAGTCATTCGTTTGAGTTAGTTCATTCATAAAAACTTCGTGCATTTTACTAGAAACGCCTTCTGAAGAAGGACGGTTATTTGCTTTGACAACTAATATGTTCATTTATAGAAACTCCCTTTTACCCTAATTTTATATATCTTTAATTCAAGATATACTACAATAATAAAAGAGCGTAGTCGAAAAGTCAAAGACTAAGCTCTCATATTTGTTAGATTT
This sequence comes from Paenisporosarcina sp. P5_A11, assembly GCF_056400705.1. Lineage (NCBI taxonomy): Bacteria > Bacillati > Bacillota > Bacilli > Caryophanales > Caryophanaceae > Paenisporosarcina > Paenisporosarcina sp. P5_A11. The sequence goes on along the minus strand of NZ_JBFUKT010000012.1, from coordinate 9,852 downwards.
CACAGTTGTCGTCTTTACAAATTCCTGCGCTTTTTTGTCCAAGTGTTTGAAGTGTAGGAGAGATGCCTTCTTCTTCAGCTACTTTTCTCAACGCTTCTTCAAATGCTTCTGCAGACTGGGCCCCAGAAATCGCATACTTACGGTTAATAACAAAGAAAGGAACTCCTTGCACACCAAGTGACATGCCTTCTTCGATTTCTTGTTTCACTTCAGTTTCAAATGCATTAGAAGCTAAAACTTCAGCAGCTTGTGTACGATCCAAGCCAATTTCTTCGATTAAGTTAAGCAATACTTCGTGACGACCAATTTCTTGTGCTTCAATGAAATACGCTTTTAACAATCGTTCACTAGCTTCAGCAGGTTTTCCTTGCGCTTCTGCCCATTTAGCTAATCGATGTGCATCGAATGTGTTCGCTGGTTTAATGCGATCAAAATCGTATTCAAGCCCAACTGTTTGTGCCTGCTGTTTTACAGAAGTAGTCATTTGTTTTGCTGCTTCTGGAGTTGTTTGATACTTTTCTGCAAGCATTTCATATGTTGATTTGTCTGAAATGGCAGGAGAATTGGGATCTAGTTCATACGCTTTAAATTGAACTTCAATGTTTTCAGTTAAGCCTGATGTTTGAATCGCTTCTTCTAAACGACGTTTTCCTATATAACAAAATGGACATACATAGTCTGACCATACTTCAATTTTCATTTTGTTCACCTCAACATAATTGTAGTGTGTTCTGGATAGAGTCGCAATTTTTTTGCTCGTAACCAGCGTCTTTCTTTTCGTCCGATTTTCTATATCTTTTGGTTAATTTCGCAGTCTATTAATAGCTATGCTAAAGTGTTCTTAAAAGGAGTGAATCCTAGATGATTTTACGAGAAGTCATTCGAAAAAACCGATCGACGAGACTTGACTATCCCTTCAACCTCCCACTTATTCATAATTTCGAATCTCTCAAATTCACACATCCCGTCACCATCCTTGTCGGTGACAACGGTTCTGGAAAAACTACTTTACTCGAAGGAATTGCAGCAGCTGGGGATAGTATCCTCATCAGTGGAGAATACATGGAGAAGGATCGTTCGTTTTCCCATGCCTATGATTTATCCGATGATTTGAAGCTCATTTGGTCCAATCGAACGAAGAATGGATTTTTCTTTCGAGCATCCGATTTTATTACATATACACGTCAACTAGCCAATATGAGAGAAGAAGCTCGAATCACTGTGGAGGAGATAAAAAAAAGAAATCCGCACAGTTTGGAAGTAATTCCATATGCGCGTACCTATTCAGAACTTCGGCATTTGTATGGGGCAGGCCTAGATGTGAGATCACACGGAGAAAGTTTTTTGGAATTATTCCAAGCTCGATTTAAACCAAATGGCTTTTACATTTTGGATGAACCTGAAGCGCCTTTATCTCCAAATAAGCAACTTACCTTATTAGCCCTACTTCATGACATGGTTCAAGAGGGGGCGCAATTTCTCATTTCGACTCATTCACCCATATTGATGGCCTATCCGGAAGCTACCATTTTAGAAATACAGCAAGATCAACTGACACCCACTGCTTTTGAAGACGTGGAACATGTTCGCTTAACTGCTGATTTTTTAAAAGAGCCCAATCGCTATTTGCGTCACTTATTCGAAAAGTAAAAGCCGACTCCAAAAAGGAATCGACTTTTACTTTTTTCTTATTCACTTAACGCTTCTGTTAAAACTGGAACTACTTGTTTTTTACGTGATACAACGCCTTTTAATACCGCTATGTTGTTTACAAAAGGAACACCAAATGCTTGTCCCGCTTTCTCTGCTTGACTACCTAAAGCTAGCGCCACTGAGTCGTTGTTTAAAATATCGGTAACGATGAATAGGAACATATCTAATCCTTTTTCAGCAATTTTTCGATAAATTAAATCTTCTAGTTCTCCTTGACGGACCATTACTTCATTTACGTCGACCGCATTAATTTGAGCGATCTCCACTTTATAGTCTCCCATACCAAATTCTTTTGCATCGAGTGTCAATAAGTCTTCAAGCGTTTTGCCGCTTAAATCGGCTCCCGCTTTTAACATAGCTAACCCATACTCTAAAGCATCCACTCCTGCAATGGTTTCAAGTTCTTTCGCAGCCGCAATGTCTTGTTCAGTACAAGTAGGTGATTTAAATAATAAGGAATCTGAAATAATCGCAGATAGCATTAATCCTGCAATGTCTGCTGGGATCTCTACGCCATTTTCTTTAAATAGCTTATTTAGAATCGTCGCTGTACATCCTACTGGTTCAGCACGGAAATATAATGGATCTGATGTTTCAAAGTTTGCAATTCGATGATGATCAATAACTTCTATTACTTGGACATCATCAATATCTTCCACACTTTGTTGTTTTTCGTTGTGATCAACTAAAATGATTTGTTTAACATCATTTGAAGCTTTCTCAATGAACCGAGGCGCTTCAAAACCGAATTTTTCTAAAGCAAATGCTGTTTCATTTTGAACTTCGCCTAAACGAACCGCTTCTGCATTCATTCCTAATTCACGTTTCAGATGCGCATAAACAATCGCAGAAGAAATCGAATCTGTATCTGGATTTTTGTGTCCTACTACATATACTTTTTCCATGTGTATCCTCCAATAATTCAAATATCAGATGTTCAAAAAGTCCGCTAAAAATAGATGTCCAATCTCTTCGGCTCTTTTTGTGCTCCTTTTTGAACACGTATTATTATCACGCTGTTCATTTTAACATACCTATTTCATAAACAAAATGGCACCAAGTTGTTCTTTATTTACTAGTACATCTTGCAAAGTATGTCCATCAAGAACTTTAAAATAAGCTTCTAACGCGTCACGTAATAAGGTACGAAGTTTACAAACTGGGGTAATGACGCATCGGTTAGTTGCGCAATTAAAACATTCAACTAAATAAAAATCATCTTCCGTTCTCCTGACGACACTTCCGATATTGATTTCAGCTGGATCCATAGAAAGACGGATACCACCCCCTCGACCACGGATTGTTTCGATGTATCCATGTTTACCTAATTCATATGTGACTTTCATTAAATGATTTTTCGATATGCCATAGGCAGTTGAAATTTCTTGTATAGTTGATAATTGCGATTTTTCTTTAGCACCCACGTACATTAAAACGCGCAGTGAAAAATCTGTGTACATCGTTAAACGCATAACCTCACCGTACTTTCTCTCATCATTATAACGATTATGTCTTTTACGTGAAAGAAATGTGTCTAAAAAATTAAAGATGTATTCTATATATTGCTTTAGTAATTTTACAGGCGTATGGTTAAGCTATTAAAAGATAAAGAGGAGGAAACTTAAATGTTATCTCAGCAATCAATTGATATCGTCAAATCAACAGCACCCATTTTAGCTGATCGAGGTGTAGAAATTACAAGTGTCTTTTACAAGAACTTATTCACTGCTCACCCAGAATTACTGAATATGTTTAATCATGTTAATCAGAAACAAGGAAGACAACAAACTGCTCTTGCCAATACGGTTTATGCAGCCGCCTTACACATTGATAATTTAGGTGTATTACTTCCTGCCGTTAAACAAATTGCTCAAAAGCATCGATCATTAGGCATAAAAGCAGAACACTATCCAATCGTTGGTGAATATCTGCTAGGGGCCATAAAAGAAGTCTTGGGTGATGCCGCAACAGATGAAATTATCCAAGCTTGGGCGGAAGCATACGGAGTGATTGCCGATGTCTTCATCTCGGTGGAAAAAGAGATGTACAAAGTAGCACAAGAACAAGAAAATGGCTTTGGAGACTTCAAAAACTTCAAGATCGTGAACAAAGTAGCTGAAAGTGACATCATCACATCTTTCTACCTGCAACCAACAGATGGATCTGGAGTACCGACTTTCCTTCCAGGCCAATATATTACGGTTCGTTTAACTATTCCAGGTGAAACATATTTGTTCAACCGTCAATATAGTCTGTCACAAGCGCCTAATCAAGATACATTCCGCATTTCAGTGAAAAAAGAAAACGAAATGAATCCGAATGGAAAAGTTTCAGTATTCTTGCATGAAAATATTCAAATTGGAGACACAATCGAAGTAAGTGCTCCAGCTGGTGATTTCTATTTAGACACGGAAAGTACACGTCCTGTTACGTTGATTAGTGGCGGAGTAGGAATAACACCTATGATGAGTATGTTGGATACCATTTCTAAAAATTCTCCTACTCGTCCTGTAGCTTTCTTACATGGTGCAAGAAATAATGCATTGCATGCTTTCGATAAAGACGTTCGTAAATTAATGTCGACAATGGAAGACACAACTTATATGTCGTTTTATTCAGATGAAAATCGATTACTTACAAAAGAATTATTAGCAGAAAATGTTGTCTCAAATAGTGATATTTATGTTTGTGGTCCTGTTCCATTTATGAAAGCGATTATCCCTACCCTATATGAACTTGGGTTTGCTGAAGATCGTGTTCACTTCGAGTTTTTCGGTCCTGCTGTTTCTATGGAACCAACTCACGCATAAAAAAACAAAAGCTATCACCCAGTTGAGGTGATAGCTTCAGACTGTAGACAAACTCGATAAAATCGAGTTTGCCTACAGTCTTTTTAATTTTTATAATAGAAGTATAAAATCTTGAGGTGATTATAATGCTTTCAAAACATAATGCAATTCAACGAGATCAAATTGAAATGATTGCTTTAGAACAACTTGTGCCAGCGAATCATCTGGTTCGTAAAATTGAGTCGGCGATTGATTTCTCTTTTATTTATGATTTGGTGAAAGATATGTATTCAGAATTAGGTCGCCCAAGTATTGACCCGGTTATTTTAATTAAACTCACTTTCATTCAATATACCTTCGGTATTCGCTCGATGCGTAAGACCWTCGAGGAAATCGAGACGAACATGGCCTATCGTTGGTTCCTAGGTTACGGTTTCCATGATAAAGTTCCACACTTCTCAACGTTTGGGAAAAACTACGAGCGTCGCTTTAAAGACACAGACCTTTTCGAACAAATCTTCTATCGTATCTTAAAGCAAGCTATGGAGAAGAAATTAATTAGTGCAGAACACGTATTCATTGATTCTACACATGTAAAAGCAAGTGCGAATAAGCGCAAATTCGAAAAGAAAGTCGTTCGCAAAGAAACGCGCTCTTATCAAGAACGCCTTAAAGAAGAGATTAATCAAGACCGTGAAGAGCACGGGAAAAAGCCATTCCCACAAGATAAGTTCGATAAGGAAGAATCGAAAGAAATCAAAGAAAGCACAACCGATCCAGRAAGTGGATACTACGTTAAAGATGAACGGACAAAACAGTTCGCTTATTCTTTCCATGCCGCGGCAGACCGAAATGGTTTTGTATTAGGAACGATTGTAACGCCAGGTAACACACATGATAGTAATATGTTAGAGCCTTTAGTAGATCAAGTCATTGAGAATGTTGCGAAACCTGAAGCTGTTGCGGCGGATGCAGCTTATAAAACACCTGCAATTACRAATTATTTATTAAAAAACGAAATTACTCCTGCCTTACCATACACACGCCCTCGGACTAAGGAAGGATTCTTCCGAAAACACGATTATGTGTATGATGAACACTTTGACTGTTACCTTTGCCCAGCGGGCGAGATCTTGAAATACTCAACAACGAATAAAGAAGGATATCGTGAGTACAAGTCACCAAAGCACATCTGCGCGACGTGTCCACTATTAGCCCAATGTACCGAAAGTCGAGACCACCAAAAAGTGGTGACACGTCATATTTGGCAGGCTTGCATCGAGGAAGCTGATCATCTTCGCCATCATGAAGATGTAAAACCCATCTATGCAAAACGTAAAGAAACAATTGAGCGAGTATTCGCAGATGCAAAAGAAAAGCATGGTATGCGTTGGACAACGTTAAGGGGACTTAAAAAATTGTCGATGCAGGCGATGCTTACTTTCGCTGCCATGAATTTAAAAAAACTCGCCAGCTGGACATGGCGAGCTCCAAAAATGGCATAAATAATGACCTCGCAGAGGTCTACTATTCTCAATAATCGATTCAAATCCAATAAAAATAAAAAAAGGGGTTCGGAATGAGACCATTCCGAACCCCTTTTGTCTACAGTCTGAGTGCTTCTTCATAGAGAAGCATTTTTTTATGGGGAAAATAGACTCCCTCTTTCTTTTTTACCAAATGTTTCTTAGAATAGGAAGATGACCTTCACTGTTTATTGAAAGGACTTGAGCTTTTTTATGAATCCAATTATTCGGCGCATACGGAATTTAACACCTGCTCAAGCTATCGTCTCTTATTATTTCTTAGCCATTGGTTTTTCTGTAGGCTTATTAAATTTACCAGGCGTGCATCAACAAGGAGTGCGTGTAGCTTTTATTGATAGTGTATTTACAGCAGTAAGTGCTGTGAGTGTTACAGGACTTAGCGTATTAAACATTTCAGAAACCTATACGACTTTTGGTATTGCGATGTTAATGGTTATCCTCCAGCTTGGAGGTATCGGCATCATGTCATTAGGTACGTTCGTGTGGTTAATTGTCGGGAAAAAAATCGGTCTACGTGAACGTCAATTAATCATGATTGATCATAACCAACATTCATTGTCTGGGGTCGTCCACTTAATTATTGAAATCATTAAAATAATATTACTAATCGAATTACTTGGCGCACTTATTCTGACGTTCTATTTTACACAATATTACGACACATTTTCAGAAGCTTTTTTACATGGCTTATTTGCATCCGTTTCTGCAACGACGAACGGTGGCTTTGATATCACAGGTGAATCCATGATACCTTATCATAAAGATTATTTTGTACAAATCATTAATATGACCTTAATCATTTTAGGAGCAATTGGATTCCCAGTATTAATCGAACTAAAAGCTTTTTTGTCGAATAAAAACAAAAATTTCAGATTCTCATTGTTTACAAAAATTACGACAGTTACGTTTGGATTATTACTTTTGGTCGGTACGATTGTAATTTTAGCGCTAGAAATGTTTAATTCGTTTCGTGGAATGTCTTGGCATGAAGCATTATTCTCAGCGATGTTCCAGTCAGTGTCAACGCGCTCAGCTGGACTCGTTACGGTCGATATTACTGAATTTACACAAGGTACAAATATTTTCATAAGTGCATTGATGTTTATAGGAGCATCCCCAAGTTCAGTAGGGGGCGGAATCCGAACCACAACATTTGCCATCGCTATTCTTTTCTTAATCAACTTCGCACGTGGAAAAAATGAAATACAAATATTTAATCGAGAAATTCAATTAACCGACGTATTACGTTCATACGCAGTCATTATTTTATCGATTTTCATTGTGTTATTTGCAACAATTGCATTATCAATCTCGGAACCATCTATACCCATTACAGCCATCATTTTTGAAATCACATCCGCATTTGGAACCTGTGGAATGTCTCTTGGAATTACAGATGATTTATCGAATTTTGGGAAAATACTCATTATGCTGTTAATGTTTGTGGGACGCATTGGCTTAATATCATTCCTTTATACAATTGGTGGTCGAACCACGAAGACGAAATTCCATTATCCGAAAGAACGAGTCATAATTGGTTAAAAAAAAGATCAGGTCCTGAAATCAGGATACCTGCTCTTTTGTAATGAACGAAAATTGAGGTGCTTGTCCAGGTTTGAAGTAAGTTAGTAAATAACCATCCTTAGCCACCACTTGCTGCTGTGTAAGCTCAACTAAATCTAGTGTGAATGGTACTAGTAGGGTTTGCTTATATACTTCACGTTCTTGGAGTTGAAGTTCTGCGAATGAATCTCCAGCAATACTTGGATTTTCTATAATTCTTTGATAAATAGCGGACTGTGATTCTTTTTTCATTTCCTTTTCCCAGTATGGTTTACGTGGCTGGAATTGATGATGCGCTAAATAATCATATTTCATTAAACTTTGTACGATAGACATGTCTGCCCGGCCATCTTGAATTAGAAACTCTTCAAGTCGCTTAAATAAATCTTCCAGTTGATGACCTATTCTTGACCAACCTTTTAGCTCCCAATAAGTGCCGAAGTCTTGGAAGAAATCGAAGGGCGTTTCAAAAGTCTCGCTCACTAAATAGCCTACTGTATGATCAAGTCTATGGTCATTCCAGTACTTTTCAAGAACATCTTCGGCTTGTTTTATCCGTAGCATATCATCAAAAGTTAATACATTATTGGCGAATATTTCGTAAGGTGCTTGATCGACGTATACGTAGCCATATTCTTCAGCTTGTACGCGAAGGCCTGTTCCACGCAAAAGTTTTAAGAAGCCCAATTGTAACTCTTCAGGGCCCATTGCAAATACATCATTAAACGTTTGTTTGAAAGAAGTATAATCTTCTTCCGGCAAGCCGGCAATCAAGTCTAAATGTTGAGCAATTTTCCCGCCTTCTTTAACCATGGTCACAGTCCGTGTTAATTTGGCAAAGTTCTGTTTTCTTTTAACGAGTTCATTCGTTAAATCATTGGTTGATTGAACACCGATTTCAAAACGGAATAACCCTGCAGGAGCATTGTCGTTCAAAAATTGAATAACTTCAGGTCTCATGATATCAGCTGTTATTTCAAACTGGAAAACAACACCTGGTCGATGTTCATCAATCAAGAACTGAAACATTTCCATTGCATAGCTTCGACTGATATTAAACGTTCGGTCGACAAATTTTATGATTTTGGCATTGTGATCCATTAAATATCGAATGTCTTCTTTTACTTTTTCACGATTGAAATATCGCACACCCACTTCAATCGATGATAAACAAAATTGGCATGAGAAAGGGCAGCCTCTACTCGTTTCAATATAAGTAATACGCTTAGATAAGTGAGGAATATCTTCTTCAAAACGGTAAGGCGACGGCATTTCACGTAAGTCAATTTTTGGACCTTGAGCATGCAGAATAAATTTGTCTTCTTGCATATAACAAATTCCTAGAACTTCTTTTAACGGGAGTTTACCGTCCAAATATAGTAGTAATTGCTTAAATGAGATTTCACCCTCACCCATTACAATATAATCTATTTCTTCAATTCGTCTTAACCAGTAGTTGGAGTCGTAAGACACTTCAGGTCCGCCAAGTACAATAATCGTTTCGGGACTCACTTTTTTCAGCAATCTGACGACTTTAATCGTCTCTTCAATATTCCAAATGTAACAACTAAAACCTACTACTTTAGGTCTCTTTAAGTAAATATCAGACACAATATTAAAAGAAGGATCTTTTATTGTATATTCAGAAATTATTGGGTTGAATTCAGGTTGTACACTAGCTTTAAGGCATCTTAATGCCAAGTTTGTATGAATATATTTTGCATTTAGTGTTGCTAAAACGATGTTCATTAGCCATTCTCCTTTTTTACATCATTCTATTTTAACAAGGATTAGTGTTTCAAACAACATGAGTCTAAATAACGTTAATTGTGTGAATATGATAAAATAATCTGAATTAATTCTATTTTTTCAGCACGTTAATAAAATGGATATTCATGGCATATAATGCATGAAAAGTGTGGGGAAGGTTGGGTGAATGACTTGATTGGAGACAAAGTAACGGAGATATTCGATTTTTTATTTTGGGATGACGAAGATTCAGTTTTCATATTAGATAATAAAGAAATCATTAAAATGAATCCAATGGCAAGAGAATTTTGTTTGCATCGTGATATTGATGAACTTACAAACAAAATGGACAAGCCCTCTAAAGAAATTTGGGAAAAATTCTTACAAGATATGAATGTCTGTAGTCTCGCTACATGTCAAGTAACCATATCCGAATCAAACGAAAGTAAAATGGTCTTAAATATTGAAGGTTGTTACAATCATTCTACTAC
>NZ_JBFUKT010000011.1:0-38131 GCF_056400705.1 Paenisporosarcina sp. P5_A11 | reverse complement strand
GAGTGAAGGTGAAAATACATATTTTATTAAAGATGATTCCTTAATCCACTCTACTTCTAGCGGTGAAATTACAATCTCTGAAAATGTGGAAAACTTTGCGATAAATAAGGAAACACTCATGTACTGGCTTAAAGATCAACAAGTCGTCATTCAACAAGGCTCTAATGAACCCATTACGTATTCGTCAGAGTACCCAATTTATTCAGGTATGATTGTGGATGAACATCTTTTTATTGTCACGCAAAATACTAGTGATAATGAGTTTATGGTACTTGAAGGTAAGAATGAATTTAAGGAATTGTTCAAGTTCCACTTAAATTCAAGGGAAAACCTGACATCCATGATATTAACCAGTGCCAGTAATACACAGTTTAATTTGTTGTTAGAGACCGGAATCAACTCAGGAGGAGAAATGCAAAAACTTCTACGTAGCGCATCTTTTGATTTAACCGAAAATCAAACTCCTCCATTAACTGAACTTGCCTTTTTCGACAAAGAATCCGGAGCTGAATTATTCAACATACGTTCTCCTTTTTTGTATAAAGGACAAACTGGTCAAACCATTACGTTTTCGGCATACATGTATAATAAGTTCGGCCAAAAAGTTAATAAAATTTTTGTAGGAAATTACACGAAATCACCGATGAACGTCTCTGCTGTTACGAAGCAAGGTGATTTATTCATAAATCCAACGATGATAAACGATCAAACAATCGCTTACTTTAGATTAAACGGTAGTGAAAAAGAGCTAATGTATTCCTCATCAACCGATGAGAAAATCGCAGAAAGTAATACCGTTTTAAAAGGTGACTATAAAGAAGCATTTTACTCATTAATAAGTTTGTTGTTTGTTGGACTAGTACTGCTGTTACTGTCATTTACGTGGTTAGTTCCAGGGCTCGGTATAGGTTTTGGGACATTGGCATTACTTCAAAAATCCCGTAAACCTTATGCTTTTCCGGTCTCCCTTTACGCGACTACAATTGGTCTCGTAATCACTCAACTTGTTTTATTTGCAACCGTTCTTCATCCTGAAAAAATCGTATTAAAAGCACCTTATTTAACAGAAGATTGGCATGTGTTCCTTGTTGTCGTGCTCGCAGGTATTGGCTCTATCTTGCCAGTTCTCTTGTCCCGGACCAAAGTGACCGACGAAAATTGTAATATACTTATCTTGTACACAACCGGACTGAATTTATTCATTTTATTGTTATTATTAGGTCCTTATTTCATATAACTTCATTTATGACCAACAATGATGGAGCTAGATACACCTATAAAAGGCTGTATTGAAAAACCTGAAGTAGCGCATGGGAGAGAACAATTAGCTAGATATGATTTCTGAAGCGATTTTCTACCTGACACTTTTAATTAAGTGTCAGGTTTTTCATTTTTTCAGACGTGGAACAAGCTTTTTCAGACGTAAAAGCCATATATTCAGACGTCGAGCTCCATTTTTCAGACGTTCCCCCCAAAAAGTCAGACTGAGCACCCGCTCAGACTATTCAAAAAGAAAAACGACCCACATAAGCGGGTCGCTTGGGCCCACAGGATGTGGGTCATGAAGGAATTGCGAAATTTCTTAGCACTGTATTTTGCGACGAGTAACCGCAGGAGCACCATGATGTCGCGATGCTAGTCTTCGTTCCTTTTTACATATTACGGCGATATTGTCCGCCAACTTCATAAAGTGCGTTAGTAATTTGACCAAGAGAAGCTACTTTTACAGTGTCCATCAATTGTTCGAAGATGTTACCGCCAGAAATGGCTACTTCTTTCAAACGTGCTAATGCTGCAACTGATTCGTCTGCATGAAGTTCTTGGAAGGCACGTAAGCTTTGAATTTGTGATTCTTTTTCGTCGCTTGTTGCACGAGCAATTTCCATGTTATCAATGTCTTCTGAAGATGGTGGATTTGGATTCAAATACGTGTTCACTCCGATAATCGGCAATTCACCCGTATGTTTCAACATTTCATAATGCATTGATTCTTCTTGAATTTTCCCACGTTGGTACTGCGTTTCCATCGCACCAAGTACGCCACCACGATCATCAATACGATCAAATTCTGAAAGTACTGCTTCTTCAACTAAGTCCGTCATTTCTTCAATAATGAATGCTCCTTGAAGAGGGTTTTCGTTTTTCGCAAGTCCAAGTTCTTTCGTAATTATCATTTGGATAGCCATCGCGCGACGAACAGATTCTTCTGTTGGCGTAGTGATCGCTTCGTCATACGCATTAGTATGAAGAGAGTTACAGTTATCTTGAAGCGCCATCAATGCTTGTAGTGTTGTACGAATATCGTTGAAGTCGATTTCTTGTGCATGTAAGCTTCGACCAGATGTTTGTACATGATACTTAAGCTTTTGGCTGCGATCATTAGCACCGTATTTATCACGCATAACGATAGCCCAAATACGACGAGCTACACGTCCAATTACCGTATACTCTGGATCTAAACCATTTGAGAAGAAGAATGATAAGTTTGGCGCAAAGTCATCAATGTTCATTCCACGGCTCAAATAGTACTCAACATAAGTGAAACCATTTGATAACGTAAAGGCTAATTGAGAGATTGGGTTTGCTCCCGCTTCAGCAATATGATAGCCAGAAATTGATACAGAATAGTAGTTTCGTACTTTAGAATCAATAAAGTACTGTTGAATGTCACCCATCATGCGAAGTGCGAATTCCGTAGAGAAAATACATGTATTTTGCCCTTGGTCTTCTTTTAAAATATCCGCTTGAACAGTTCCACGAACCACTTGAAGTGTAGTAGTGCGTACTTCAGTAAATTCTTCAACTGTTAATGTGCGACCTAGTTTTTCTTCGTTTAATTTAACTTGTTGGTCAATCGCTGTATTCATAAACATAGCTAAAATAATTGGTGCAGGTCCATTGATTGTCATGGAAACTGATGTTGATGGTGCGCACAAATTAAAGCCGTCATATAGTTTCTTCATATCATCAAGTGTACAAATGCTGACACCTGATTCCCCTACTTTACCGTAAATATCTGGTCGTAAGTCTGGATCTTCTCCGTATAGAGTAACGGAGTCGAATGCTGTTGATAAACGTTTCGCATCATCATCTTTCGATAAGTAATGGAAGCGGCGGTTTGTGCGCTCAGGTGTACCTTCCCCTGCGAATTGACGTTTTGGATCTTCCCCTTCACGTTTGAACGGAAATACTCCTGCAGTATATGGGAATGAACCTGGTACGTTTTCTTTATATACCCAGCGTAAAATTTCACCGTAGTCTACAAATTTCGGCAATACCACTTTTGGAACTTTCAAGCCACTTAAGCTTTCTGTAACTAACATCGTACGGATTTCTTTATCACGAACTTTGGTAACGAATTCGTCACCAGAATACGCTTCTTTTAACGTTTTCCAGTTGTCTAGGATACGTTTTGATTCTGCCGTTAATTCGTCACGCATACCTTCAGCTAGTGAAGTTAACGATTCAACTAATGCATCATTTGGAGCTTTTTCATTGACTGTTTGAATAGCGCCTTCAAGTTGGAACAAACGACGAGCGAAGTCCACTTGTTGGTCAGACTTTTTATGATAGCCACGAACTGCATCCGTGATTTCACGTAAGTAGTAACGACGATCATTAGGAATGATGACATTTTGTTTTTGCGTTTTCACAAATTGCTCATAGTTAGTTTCCCAGTTCGTTCCACACACTTCGTTGACACGTGATACTAAAGCTGCGAACAATGAGTTGGTACCTTTGTCGTTAAACTGACTAGCAATTGTACCGTGAACTGGCATTGTATCAAGGCTTTCATTCCATAAACCGCGGCTACGTTGGTATTGTTTTTGCACTTGACGAAGTGCATCTTCAGAACCTTTACGCWCATATTTGTTAATAACAATTAAGTCAGCGTAGTCGATCATATCGATTTTTTCTAATTGTGAAGGTGCTCCGAATTCACTCGTCATTACATACATAGAAACGTCTGCAACGTTGGTGATTTCTGCATCCCCTTGACCAATCCCGCTTGTTTCTACAATGATCAAGTCGTAACCAGCTACTCTCACTACATCTAGTACATCGCCAATCGCGCCTGACAATTCAGTCCGTGAACCACGTGTAGCTAGACTGCGCATAAAGACGCGTTTATTGAATATCGCGTTCATACGTATACGGTCACCAAGTAAAGCCCCACCCGTTTTTTGTTTCGTTGGGTCAATAGATATTACGGCTATTTTTTTGTCCGGTAATTCTGATAAGAAGCGACGAATCAATTCGTCTGTTAACGAAGATTTCCCTGCACCACCAGTACCGGTGATTCCAAGTACGGGTGTTCCTTTTGACATTTCACGAGCTTTTTCAACTAATGCTTTTGCTTCTGCGTTTTCATTGTTCACCCCGTCTTCAGCCACACTAATTAAGTGAGCTAAAATTTGAGGATGATCCGTGTCCACTTGAGCCAATTGATCCACAGCATTTTTCGTGGCTATTGCTTTATCACAATCTTCAACCATACGATTAATCATGCCTTGAAGTCCTAATGTACGACCGTCTTCTGGTGAAAAAATCCAAGCAATCCCGTAATCATGTAAATCTTTAATTTCCTTTGGAATGATTACGCCCCCACCACCACCGTAAATGCGAATGTGTGGAGCCCCACGTTCTGCTAATAAATCGTACATGTATTTAAAGTATTCTGTGTGACCACCTTGATAAGAAGAAATCGCAATCCCGTGAGCATCCTCTTGAATTGCCGCGTTTACGACTTCTTCTACAGAGCGGTTATGTCCTAAATGAATAACTTCTGAACCCGTTGATTGTAAAATACGACGCATAATATTAATGGACGCATCATGGCCATCAAAAAGACTTGAAGCTGTTACAAAACGCACATGATTAGTTGGACGGTAAATTTCTACTGTTGCTGTCATACTGTTCCCCCATTCCCTTGTATTCCTTGTAAGAAAAATGTTGTTTGCTGTTCAATAAAGTCCTCAATCGTCATATCACGACGAAGTCCCCAGCGTCTAAATGACCACATTTGCCCTTGAACGACAACATGGTGCGCTGCCAATTTTACGGCTTCTTCAGACAACTGACATTCTCCTGATTTACGGCACGCATGAAGAATGTCTTCAAAGATCGCTACCATTTCAAGTTCTTTATTTAAAACATATTGCAGAGCGTCTTTCGGTAACGATTTTGACTCTTGGTACATGACGATGAACTCGTCTTGCATTTCATCAATCAATAAATAGTAGTGACGAATGGCTATCTTCAAGCCATCAAGAGTGCCTGCTTGTGTCGGAAGTGCCGATAAACGCTCTTGCACTTCTTCGTAAATACTGTCACACACTAAATACAGAACGTCTTCTTTCGTACGAATGTATTCGTACAATGTGCCAATACTAAATCCTGCTTCTTTAGCGATTTCACGAGTCGTTGTGCGATGAAAGCCCTTCTGTTTGAAGAGCGCGACAGCCCCCCGAATCATTTGATTCCGGCGTTTTGAAATTAGGCTTTCATCTTTCACGGACGACTGAACTTCGCGCTTGGACTTCATTTCTGTCAAGACTTACTTCGTCAACATACGAGAAATGACAAGACGTTGAATCTCTTGTGTTCCCTCGTAAATTTGAGTAATTTTTGCGTCGCGCATATAACGTTCTACTGGGTAATCTTTTGTATAACCATAACCACCGAATACTTGAACAGCTTCCACTGTTACTTTCATCGCTGTATCACCAGCCATTAATTTTGCCATCGCAGATTCTTTACCATAAGAATGACCATTTGATTCCAACCAAGCAGCTTGATATGTAAGTAAACGTGATGCTTCAATTGAAGTCGCCATATCTGCTAGTTTGAAAGAAACCCCTTGGTTCGCTGCGATTGGTTTACCAAATTGAACGCGTTCTTTCGCATAATCAACTGATGCGTCAAGTGCCCCTTGTGCAATTCCGACAGCTTGTGCTGCAATTCCGTTACGACCGCCATCCAGTGTTTTCATTGCGATAAGGAATCCTTCGCCTTCTGCACCAAGTAAGTTTTCTTTTGGAATGCGGCAGTTATCGAAAATGATTTCAGTTGTTGGAGATGAACGGATTCCGAGTTTCTTTTCTTTCTTCCCAACTGAGAAACCTTCAAAATCAGCTTCAACGATAAATGCGCTAGTCCCTTTATGTTTTGAACTTGGATCAGTTACCGCAAATACTACATAAATATCAGCAATACCACCGTTTGTAATGAAAATTTTCGCGCCATTTAGTACATAATGATCGCCATCTAATTTAGCTGTTGTTTTCATGCCGCCTGCGTCAGACCCAGAACCTGCTTCAGTTAAACCATAGCCACCAATTTTTGTGCCTTCTGCCATTGGGCGTAGGTATTTTTGCTTTTGTTCTTCGTTGCCGTATTTGAAAATCGGCCATCCCGCTAAAGAAGTATGAGCTGAAAGTGTTACACCAGTCGAGGCACATACGCGTGATAACTCTTCTACAGCGATACAGTAAGCCAAGTAATCCGAACCAATTCCACCGTACTCTTCAGGCCAAGGAATACCTGTTAAACCAAGCTCCGCCATTTTGTCGAAAATTTCACGATCAAAACGCTCTTCTTCGTCACGCTCTGCAGCTGAGGGTGCTACTTCTTTTGTTGCGAAGTCGCGTACCATTTTGCGAATCATTTCATGTTCTTCTGAAAGTTTAAAGTTCATTGTTATTCCACCCTTTTTAGTTTTATTATTTAGGCTATATTAAAGAATGTAGTTGATTTTGAATAATAACCGAGTTAGTATATTTGCGCCTTGCATGCCGCAAAAGTGTGAAGCGAGAGACCAACAAGTATGTTTTCATGCTTGTAGACTCATACGGAACATGCAGCTAGCGCAAATGCAGTTTAGTTTAACAGAGCTATTATTTAAGTAAGTGTTTGCCGATAACTACTCGTTGAATTTCAGATGTGCCTTCATATATTTCCGTTACTTTTGCATCTCGGAAATAGCGTTCTACTGGATAATCTTCTGTGTAGCCGTAACCACCAAATACTTGAACAGCTTCAATTGACGTCTCTACTGCGGTTTTCGAAGCGAAAAGTTTTGCCATGGATGCTTCTTTTCCAGAAGCTAAACCTCGAGTACGTAAATCTGCAGCACGGTACACAAGTAATTTTGAAGCTTCAACAGCTGTTGCCATATCCGCTAATTTAAAACCAACTCCTTGTTGTGCAGCGATTGGTTTCCCAAATTGTACTCGTTCTTTTGCATAGCCGACTGCTGCTTCAAAGGCTGCTTCTGCAATTCCTAAAGCTTGCGCTGCAATCCCGATTCGACCTACATCTAGGTTTGCCAGTGCAATTTTAAACCCTTCGCCTTCTTGACCTAAAAGGTTTTCAACTGGAACCTTCATATCTTCAAATGTTAATTGAACTGTTCGAGAACCGTGCAAGCCCATTTTGTGCTCGTCTTTCCCAATAATAAGGCCTGGTGTATCTTTTTCTACGATGAAAGCTGACACGCCTCGTGATCCTTGTGTTGCATCAGTTGAAGCGAAAACGATATATACATCTGCTTCCCCACCGTTTGTGATGAATACTTTTGAGCCGTTAATTTTATAATGATCGCCGTCTTTAACTGCTTTTGATTTCATAGAGCCAACATCTGAGCCAGCTGATGGTTCAGTTAAGCAAAATGCTCCTAAATATTCTCCTGCAGCTAATTTCGGGATAAATTTTTGTTTTTGTTCTTCATTACCGAAATATAAAATCGGGTTCGTTCCAACCGAAGTATGAACAGATAAGATAACTCCTACTACTGCACTCACTTTTGATAACTCATGAATGGCGATAACGTAGCTTGTGAAGTCCATTTCAGATCCGCCGTATTTTTCTGGAATCGTGATACCCATTAAGCCAAGTGCAGCCATTTTTTTCAATATCTCACGTGGGAATTCGCCCTTTTCCATTTTTTCAATGTTCGGCTCAATTTCCGTTTTTGCAAAGTCGCGCACCATATTGCGCATCATGATTTGTTCTTCTGTGAATTTCAGTTCCATTGGTGAAGCCCCCTATACGTACTCGTAAAAACCGCGACCTGTTTTCTTACCTAACCAGCCAGCTTTTACGTATTTGCGAAGTAGTGGACACGGTCGATATTTACTATCGCCGAAGCCCTCATGCAAGATTTCCATTATATATAAACATGTATCAAGGCCGATAAAATCAGCTAATTGTAGAGGTCCCATTGGATGATTCATGCCAAGCTTCATCACGTCGTCGATCGCTTCTTTCGTCGCTACACCTTCGTACAGTGTATATATCGCTTCGTTGATCATTGGCATTAAAATACGATTTGAAACGAATCCTGGAAAGTCGTTTACTTCTACAGGGACTTTCCCTAGTTTTTTCGTCATTTCTTCGATGCTTGTGTAAACATCGTCAGTCGTTGCAAGACCACGAATGATTTCAACCAGTTTCATTACTGGCACTGGGTTCATAAAGTGCATGCCAATAACTTGTGCTGGACGGTTCGTTGCTGCTGCAATTTCTGTAATCGGCAGTGAAGATGTATTAGATGCTAAAATCGTATGTTTTGGTGTAATTTCATCTAGTTGTTTAAATATTTTTTGTTTAATTTCCATATTTTCAACTGCAGCTTCTATTACTAAATCCACGTCAGATGCATCGTTAAGATCCAAGGATTTTGTAATGCGTGACAAGACTTGAGATTTTTCTTCTTCAGTCATGCGTCCTTTTTCAACATTGCGTGATAGATTTTTCGTGATGTTTGCAAGTCCACGTTGGAGGTATTCTTCCTTCATGTCATTTAATTTCACATCGAATCCGGCTTGTGCACATACTTGTGCAATACCTGAACCCATTTGTCCTGCTCCGATTACGAGTACTTTTTGAATCGTCATCTATATTATCCTCCTCTATAGGTATATTAAGCTTTTGGTACTTCGATCATAATGGCATCACCTTGGCCGCCGCCAGAACAAATAGCTGCGATTCCAATACCGCCACCACGGCGTTTTAATTCATAAGCTAAAGTTAAGATAATGCGTGCACCACTTGCCCCAATTGGATGTCCAAGTGCAACGGCTCCACCGTTCACGTTAACTTTTGATTCATCTAAGTTAGCGATTTGAGCAGATGCTAAAGCCACTGCAGCGAATGCTTCATTGATTTCAAACAAGTCGATTTCTTCAAGTTTTTTACCTGTTTTCTCTAAAATTGCTTTAATAACAAGACCAGGTGTTTGTGGGAAGTGTTCTGGCTCAATTGCTACTTCCGCGTGTCCAATGACATAAGCTAGAGGCGTTTTGCCTTCCGCTTTTGCTTTGTCTTCACTCATTAACACAAGCGCAGCAGCGCCATCATTTACACCTGGAGCGTTTCCAGCTGTAATCGTGCCATCTTTGCCGAATGCTGGTCTTAATTTTGACAGTGATTCAGTAGATGTATTTCTACGTGGTGATTCATCTTGATTAATTTTTAATGCATCACCTTTACGTTGAGGAACTTCTACCGCAATAATCTCTTCAGCGAATGTTCCATTGTCGATTGCTTTTAATGCTAAGTCATGGCTACGGAATGACCATTCATCTTGTTTCTCACGAGATAAGTCAAATTTCTCCGCAGTTGCATTACCGTATGTACCCATATGCACACGCTTTGGATCGAACGAACAAGAAAGACCATCATAAATCATGCCATCTATCATTTGAGCATCACCCATGCGTAGGCCGAATCGACCTTTAGGCAAATAATATGGTGCATTTGACATAGACTCCATACCGCCCGCAACAATCGTTTCCTCTTCTCCTAAACGAATCAATTGATCAGCCAAAGTGACTGCGCGCATACCGGATGCACACACTTTGTTAATCGTTTCTGTTTTAACACCCCATGGAATGCCTGCTTTTGTAGCAGCTTGACGAGAAGGAATTTGCCCTTGACCAGCTTGAAGTACAGTTCCCATAATAACTTCGTCAACTGATTCAGGCGCAACACCCGCTCTGTTTAACGCTTCTTTAATGGCAACGCCACCTAAATCACTCGCAGTAAGTGAAGCTAATGAGCCTCCCATTTTCCCGAATGCTGTTCGTGCTCCATCTAAAATAACTGTTTTTGCCATGATGATTTCCTCCTCAATTTTTGTATACGCTTACAGTTTTATCTTTTTTAAGAATTGCGACAATTCATTGTATGTGTAGTCGTGTTTTCGAAATTTGTGAGGCACGTAGGGAAAATTGAGTGCTTGGTTGTAAAAATTGACGTTGACGTAGGAAAAAATGAAATTGACGTTGTAAATTTGACAATTCCACACTGCCACCATTTGGTTCAACGGTTACTCGTCTCATACACATTGCCCCTGCGTCACTCTGCTGCTTCGTTGCAGAAAATTTTTGCTCCTGCGGTTACTCGTCGCAAATAAAAAAACTCTCAGAGTTTTTTTATTGACTGAACGCTCGCTCGACAAAACATCAAACAAAAAGGGAGTACAACGACTCCCTTTCTTATCTGAATCTATTATATCGTCATAACGGGTTTTTATCAAACAACTGTTTTGTGTTAATTCTGAATACTACTGTAATACCGGTTCTTCTTCTGTCTCTTCAACTGGAGGTAAGTAATCTCCTAGTACTGAGCGTTCTAGTAGTTCAGCAATATCGTATGTGCCAATTGTTTCTTCTACTTCTTTTGCTTTGGTACCATCTGATAGCATTGTTAAGCAGTACGGACAACCTGATGAAATCATGGTTGGATTCACTGCAATTGCTTGCTCTGTTCGCGCAACGTTTACACGATTACCAACATGTTCTTCCATCCACATCATTCCGCCTCCTGCTCCACAGCACATACCTGTTTCGCGATTACGTTCCATTTCCACAAGCTTCACGCCTGGGATTGCACGCAAGATTTCACGTGGTGGATCGTAGACATCATTGTAGCGGCCTAAGTAACATGAATCGTGGAACGTGATCGTTTCATTGATAGCATGTTGAGGTTTCAAGCGTCCTTGTTGTACTAAATCAAACAACATTTCAGTATGGTGAAGAACTTCTCCACTCCAGCCAAAGTCTGAGTATTCATTTTTAAAAATGTTATAAGCGTGCGGGTCAATCGTAACAATTTTCGTAACGCCGGCTTTTTCAAACTCAGCAATATTTGATGCTGCTAGTTCTTGGAATAAGAATTCATTTCCTAAACGACGTGGTGTATCGCCAGAGTTCTTTTCTTTATTCCCAAGAATAGCGAATTTCACTCCTGCTTCATTCATCAATCGTGCAAAAGCAAGTGCGATTTTTTGAGAACGGCTGTCGAAAGCACCCATTGAACCAACCCAGAATAAGAATTCGAATTCTTCTCCCGCTTTTGATACTTCTTTTACGGTAGGAATGTTCACGTCTGGACGTTCGTCACGCCAGTTTTCTTTTTCTTTACGGTTCAGACCCCATGGATTTCCTTGACGTTCGATGTTTGTCATCGCGCGCTGTGCATCCGGATTCATGCGTCCTTCCGTCATAACTAAGTAACGACGAAGGTCAATAATGTGGGATACATGTTCAATCATAACTGGACATTGATCTTCACAGTTACGACAAGTCGTACATGCCCAAAGCTCATCTTCCGTAATAACTTCACCAATTAATGCTGGGTTATAAATGTCTTCGATAACTGCACCATCTACACGAGCTGCCACTGCTAATTGATTTCCTTGCGTATTCGCAAAGGCCATTGCAGGAACCCATGGTTTTTGTTGTGTTAGCACAGCACCGGTATTTGTTAAATGATTACGTAGTTTTGTAATTAAGTCCATCGGTGACAGCATTTTGCCTGTTCCCGTTGCTGGACACATATTTGTACAACGTCCACATTCTACGCAAGCGTATAAGTCGATCATTTGTTTTTGTGTAAAGTCTTGAATTTTACCAACACCGAATGACGCCTCTTCTTCCGATTCTTCATCTTCAGCTTCTTCGAAATTAATCGGGCGAAGCTTTCCAACGATATCAGTACGGTTGAAATAAGTGTTCGCTGGTCCAGTAATTAAGTGGAAATGCTTTGATTGTGGTACGTACACCAAGAATGTAAGCAGGAATAGTAAGTGAACCCACCACATGATGTAGAAAATCGTAATAGCGGCTGCTTCTGGTAAGAATCCAAAAATTGCTGCCACACTAGATGCGACTGGTTCTGCCCAAGTTGCTGCGTGATCATGCCAAA
This sequence comes from Paenisporosarcina sp. P5_A11, assembly GCF_056400705.1. Lineage (NCBI taxonomy): Bacteria > Bacillati > Bacillota > Bacilli > Caryophanales > Caryophanaceae > Paenisporosarcina > Paenisporosarcina sp. P5_A11. The sequence continues at coordinate 25,921 of NZ_JBFUKT010000011.1, read as the reverse complement.
TCATACCCATCCCGTTTCCAACTAACACGGAAACCATTAAACCACCGATGAATACTAAGACAAGTCCTGATTTCCATCCACGTTTTAAACGTACTAACTTTTCAATGTAACGACGGTAGAATGCCCACACGACTGCAACAAGAATAGTTAATGTAACGATTTCTTGGAAAAATGTGAACGCAGGATATAATGGACCTAAAGGTAAATGTGATCCTGGTTTTAACCCTTTCCAAATAAAATCGATTGCCCCAAATTGTACAAGAAGGAATCCGTAGAAGAACATCACATGAATGATTCCACTTTTCTTATCCTTCAATAATTTCTTTTGTCCAAATACATTCACCATTATTTTACGCATGCGCGCTTTGAAGTTATCTTCAAACTCTACTTTCTTTCCGAGTTTGATAAATTCGTAGCGTGTCTTCAACAAATAAGTAAAAAGACCAATCGCGTAAGCGGTTACAACTAAAAATAAAACCCAGTTTGCTATTAAAAGCGGGCTCATCGCTCTCTCCCCTTTCCTTTGTTAAAAACATAATTTGTTATCATTCTAATAACATCAGTTTAGTAGATAGATGGTTTGTTGTCGATGCTAAGTTATAGTTTAAAACTGAATGAGCATTCAGTCAATAGAAAATATTAGAAGTTTTCAGTAAAGTGACTATTCCGCAAACCGAATAATGAGGTCCACCATTCATTAGCGGCACACTATAACACCCAAAACACTATAGGTAACTGGTTTCCTAGGAATGAACGTTAAGTTAACGGGAATAAAGCGATTGCGAACAGGAATAAACACCTCTTGAATGGGAATAAACCAAGAAAACTCTCTAAATGAGCCTACTCTCGCGAAAAACTGCAAGAAAAAAATCCCTCTGCTACTAACAGAAGGATTATTACTGTATTATTATTTTTCTTAATCCGTTACCAAAATGAAGTGTTGCTTGCTCGATTGATTCATTTGGGACACCAACTAAAACTACCGTACAAGGTCCTGCTGACTTTTCAACATCAACATCTGAATGAACATGAAGTTTATCTTTGGCTAACAGGATTCTGAACTCTGCCTGAATTCCTTTTGATCCGACTGGCCAAATGTTCGTCACGTAACCATTTTCTATTGCTATCTTCACTTTTTTCAAGTCTGCTATCACTTCCAGATTTTCTAGCACTTCACTACCAACAAAAGGTTGACCATAAACGAACCACGTAACATCACAATTCACAACTTCTCTGCTACGACCAATCATTGTAACTGACATAGCGGATTGTAAAAGGTTCATATTTGTTTCACTACTGCCTGTTACTAAAATATGCTCTAAATCTACGTCTTTCAATAAACGATCAACACCTTGAACATAACCTTGCCATGCAGCATCACCTGAAAAGTTATGGATAATTACAGATTCCACTTGGGCACTTGCAGCCCACTGTTCGAGTAATGCTACACGAGCTGCAAAATAACTTACGACTTCATTTTGTGCAAATACAAGATCAGCTTGTTTTTCACCTATACCTCCAGAGTTATCAGTTGTAACGACAAAGCCATTAGCCAATTTCAGCGCGTGTCTCATTTAACAATTACTTTCTTGTAAAGTCGCTCTACCACTGGTGCTAATAAAAAAGCAATGCCAGCATTTAAACAGGAAGCTAATAGTAACGAAGGCACAGCTCCATAAAAGAACGCAGGACTAATCAAAAAGTAAAATGGTAGCGGCGCAATAACACCATTAGCTAGGACGAAAAATAGCCATTTCCCTTTAACCCATCCTTTTTGATGGAGTACTGCAAAAATCCACAGTATTCCAAACATTTCCACCGCAATTAATGCATGAAATGGTCCGAATGGCATTCCTATTGATAAAGCAGATACCAAATGACCGACCGCTGCTGCAATCCCTGAAAATACAGGTGGTAAAATGGCAATGGAAACTAAAGCAGGTACTGCATCTAAAGCGGCTGAACCTATTCCCACAGGTAATTTGACAAGTGCACCAATTGCACATAAAGTTGCAATCATTGCGGTTAATGTTATTAAACGAACATTCATTGATTATTCCTCCACTTTTTTAGCTCGTCCACCATTTCTAAAAACTTTTGCAGAACGCACGTATTCGTTGTCAGGCACGTTGACCCTTGAGTTGGCTACTCGTGAAGCGGCAAATAAATAGTCGGACAAGCGATTCAAATAACGTTGGACTACAGTAGGTATGTCTTCTTCTACTTTCATCAAGGTCACCATTTGTCTTTCAGCACGCCGTGTTACTGTTCTCGCGATATGAAGAGTTGCTGCAGCTGGTGATCCTCCTGGTAAAATAAAACGTTCGAGCATTGGTGGTTCTTCCATTAGTTCATCAATACGTTTCTCTAATACTTCTACTGGCTCTTGTGACATTTTATATGTACGGTTTGGCTTGACGTTTGCTAAATCTCCACCACAATCGAATAATTCATTTTGAATTGCTTCTAAGTCTGTAAGTAAGTCTGTAAAAATGGTTGGGTCTAGCTCTGTCATTGCTTTGCCAATAAACGAATTCACCTCGTCAATAGTTCCATAGGTTTCAACTCGCGGATCATCTTTATCTGTGCGTGCCCCAATTAAACTTGTTTGTCCTTTGTCTCCAGTTCGTGTATAAATTCTCAACTTCAATGTCCCCCTTTAAGAGATTGTTTGAAAAGCTATTTTAATGATTCTGTTAAGCCGTACCAAATACGCGTAACGTTTGTTGCTTCCTTAAAAATCTGTTGGAATAACCTGCCACACCGATCTCTAAGCTCACGCGTTTCTGCAACTATCGGTACTATTCCACGTCCATTTTCTGTCACAATCACTATGACATCACTTTGTGAGCGATATGTACTTAATGTTTCCATGAAATCTTCAATGACCAGTTCTTCCGGACTGTTTAAATGATGCTCAACAAAAGCTTCTACTCCAGCAAGAACTATTGTCTGCGCACTCGCTTTTGGCAAATCCTGATAATCTGCACATTCAATCCATTGCACATCTCGTTCAACTACGAGTTGTCTGACATACGCTCGCTTTCCGTTATTCGCTCCACCGATATAGACTTGCATCTTTTTTCCTCCTCAAAGCATTTACGACTATCCCAGCGTAATGTCCATTTGTCCCCATGTTTGACATTCCATAACCAAAAATTCCGCTCATCAGGCGCAAACTTATAGAGCATAAAACGAATAGGTCCACCATGTGTTACTACAATTGGTTGATTGCAAGGAATACTTTTCAGACCAGTGAGCACGCGTGTAGCCATTTGGTGTAAAAACTCACCGTTCGGCGGAGATACTAGATCTGGATTAGACAGCCACTTTTGATAGATGAAGTCTTCCTTTAAGTCCTCATAAGTCTTTAGCTCCCAGTCACCAAATGACATCTCACGAAAAGCTAATGAACCTTGGTAGGATGATCTCGGATAAAAAAGGGCAGCCGTTTGTTGGCATCGTTTTAGGTCACTTCCGTAAATAATCTTTGGGGACAAAATCGCTTGATTATCTACATAGGACGACTGGTTAATTGATTCATCACTCCATCCAATGTAGCGACGTTCAACATTTGCTAAGGTCGGTAGATGCCGTATTAAAGTAAGATGAAAATCAATAGCCATAATACAACTTCCATCCCTTCGACGAAAGCACCCGAGACATCTCCCGTGACTCCTCCGAAATGTTTTTTCGTCCAAAGTTTATATACATGTGCACAAATGAATAGTGCAACTAAAGTGGTGATGGCAACTAACACAGCTCCTCCAACAATAACGATAAATCCAACAGCTATAGCAATCGAGATCCAGATGGCTATTAGTAACGCTTGACTGTGAAAACGTTTTTTAAAGAAAGCAGCTAGCCCCTTATCTCTTGCTTCAGGTGTAATGATAAAGAAGTAAACCATTCCTACTCTCGCTAAAAATGGGATGACCACTAACCATTGCCAGCTCATGCCGTCCTGTGTAATTATTTCAGCGAGCAAAATTATTTTCCCCACAATAAGAAATAGTAAAGCCATGGTTCCAAAAGCACCTATCCGTGGGTCAGCTAAAATCTCATGACGTTTATCTTGATTACGATAAGAAAAAAAGGCATCACTCGTATCAGCAAATCCATCTAGATGTAGTCCACCTGACAGCACAATACCGATTAACACGATGGTAAATGCTAAAAAAAGAGGACTTGCATCAAGAGATAACCAAACAATTGAAGTGATCAGTCCGAATGCTCCCCCAATCCAGGGGAGAGTGGCAAACATCATCGTTACTGACTTCCGATTCATATTCAGTTCTTTATTAATTGGGAAAATGGTGAAAAATTGCAGCGCAAGTAAAACTCCGCGCATCATGGTCCCTTCACCATATTCTTTATTTTTGCCCAATCGAGATGGGATGCAACGTGAAGTGCCCATTCATCATATTTATCTTCACCAGACTTATTTGCAATTGAATCGTGTTGCGTAATTAAAGAATCTTCCTCTTCAATTTCGTGGTTATCCATAAATGGAATAACGCCGAGAACTGGAATTCCTGTGTAGGACTCAATAAATGATACGCCCTCCTGAAACAATTCCTTATCTCCACGAAACTTATTAATAATGAGGCCCTTTACACGATTCCGATGATTTGGAGCCAATAATTCCAGAGTCCCAACGATTGTTGCAAAAACTCCACCACGTTCAATATCAGCAACAAGCAATACTGGCACATCCGCTAAATCAGCAATTCTCATATTGACAAGTTCTCGGTCAGTTAAGTTTACTTCGACCGGACTTCCTGCTCCTTCTAACACAACTACATCATAGTGCTCACTCACAAACGCAAGCGATTGTTTAATGACTGTCAAACCCTGATCATAAAAAGATTCACGATAAGCTGTCCCGGACATTTCCTCCACTTTTTCACCCAACATCCATACTTCAGAAGACATATGTCCAGAGGGCTTTAATAAAATAGGGTTCATTTGTGGAAGAGGTAGAACTTTTGCCGCTTCTGCCTGTGCAAATTGAGCGGTACTGATTTCTAATCCATTACCTATTTTTGTAGAAAAGGTCGACATATTTTGAGATTTAAATGGTGCTACATGGAAACCATCATTTGCAAATAACCGACAAAGTGCTGTACAAATCATGCTCTTGCCAACGTTGGATGCTGTCCCTTGTATCATGATTCCGTTCATATGTATTCCCCCCTTACTTCCACTTCTTTGCTAGTCCATATGTAAGTTCATATGCATAATCACTCTCTTTGACGAGCCACTGATGGAGCCTTCCTAGCCATTGCTGATAGAGCACTACATCTGGAATTCTCGACAAAGGTTCATCTAGAACTTCATTTGAGATGACGACTAAAGTGGTTCCGTTCTTTAGCAACGAATAAATTGTTTCATGGAAACGTCTCTCTTTTTCTTCCATGCAGTTTTCACGTTTAAAACACGGATCATCCATTGCCCATCCTTCGTACAGTTCGTTGGCTAACCACGTAGTGATGCAGTCCATCAGAACCCCATCACCAGGTCGGATGTGTGGCAGAATTTCTTCTATTTTACGAGGTTGTTCTATAGTCAGCCAGTTGTTTTTATAGTCTTTTCGATCCTGTTGATGGCGTTTTATACGTTGTTCCATTTCACTGTCAGAAGCAACGCCAGTCGCGAGATAGATTAGTCGCGAACACGAGCGATTCATTAACCATTCTTCAGCAAAACCCGTCTTTCCACTTCGTACACCGCCAGAAATAAATGTTAGCGTGCCTCGAACCATACTGTTAACTCCTTTTTAAGGATTTCCATATCTTCTGCGGTCTTCATACCAATTCTGTACCATTGACCGTCAAGTCCATGAAAATTCTCGGTATGTCTTAAAACCAACCCTTGTCTTAAAAAGTATTGGAAAAATTCACTGTTTGGATGTTGTAACTTGAATAATAAAAAGTTGGCTTGTGATTGTGTTACTTCGCAGCCTTTTGATTTTAGAAAAGCACTCATGTCGAGAAGCATGTTTTGGCTATGAAGAATCGTTTTTTGTCTGTACTCTTCATCTTTTAATACGAGTGAACCTATTTCAGCTGCAATCCTATTCACATTCCAATGAGGTGCCAGTTGTTGAATTTCCTTGACTATGGTAGGGGCAGTTGCCATGTATCCTAGCCTTAGACCAGGCATTGCGTACATTTTTGTCATTGAGCGAACTATAATCAAATGACAAAAATTAATGTCAGAAATTAAAGATGACTGTTCTGAAATGAAATCAATGAAGGCTTCATCCAACACAATGTCACAGTTTGTTTTTTTCGCGTATGCTACTAAATCAATTAACACTTTGCGTGTTGGCAATGTGCCAGTTGGGTTATTCGGTGTACATAAGTAAAGGACATCAGCTTGATGCATATGCATTTTTATTTCATCAATCGGGTATTCACCTGTTACGATTTCAGTCATGTGCAAGTTCACAATTTCCACATTTCGTGCTTTCAATGTCGTTTCATATTCAGAGAAAGTTGGGTGAACGATTATTGCTCGTTTACCTCTATACTTTTGCGCAAGCAATGAAAATATTTCTGCGGCTCCATTTGCAACGAATATGGAGTCAGGTGAAATGTTGTGATACTCAGCAACTGCTGTTCGAAAAGGTTCACCAAGTGGATCTGGATACCCCATCATAAACGGTTGGAATTTGTGCCAGTCAGTTTGTATTGATTCAGGAGGTCCTAATGGATTGACGTTTTCACTAAAGTCTATTATTCGATCGGGAGGGTTAATTCCCAAACTTTTAAATAAATGATGTGGATTTGCGCCATGGTTAGGTAATGTCACGTAAAACACCCCCGATAACAATCATCATTAGCCAAAACAGAAATATAGCGATATGCATTTGACGGATTGTATATAAAATATGAATTGCTCGAAGCGGGTTTTCTGAAATTCCCATCCGTGGACGGTTAGAAGGAATTCCTTTATACATATTAAGACCTCCCAGTTGCACACCAAGTTGACAGGCAGTCGCAGCTTCCAAGTACCCACTATTTGGGCTTGGATGCTTTTTGGCATCTTTCCACCAATTAGCAAATCGAGTGCGAAGGGATTGTTTACTGTAATTTTTTGTCCATAGCAGGATGATATAGCCTGTGACTCTGCTCGGAATATAGTTCAACACATCATCCATTTTGGCAGAAGCATAACCAAAGTCTTGAAACTTCTCATTTTCGTGACCCACCATCGAATCTAAAGTATTCACTGCTTTATATAACCAAAGCCCAGGTGCTCCTAAAAGAAATGCAAAGAAAAGTGGAGCTGTTATCCCGTCACTCGTATTTTCAGAGACAGTTTCTACCACAGCACGTGTAATTTCTGATTCGGATAACTTTTCAGTATCGCGACCGACAATCCATGATAGTTTCATTCTAGCTTCTCTTAAATCACCATTAACTAGTGGTTGATAAACGGACATCGCCGCGTCTTTCAAACTTTTTTGGGCAAACCCTATTGCACACAAAATACTTTCAACAACGATTCCAAAAATAAAGTGAATCTTGTATGCTGTGAACACCACAGTAAATACGCTAGTGAATGTAACCGCAACAACCGATATCAACAGGATTATACCTTTGACTTTGCGATGTCTGCCTTTATTCAACAAAGTTGTTAATTTTATTATAAAGCTTCCAATCCATCGAACTGGGTGTGTCCAATTAGGTGGATCACCTATTATTCGATCAAGGAGTAAGCCAAAAGTAAGCGCGATGATATGAGCAGACATACTTACATTCCTTTCGCTACTTTATAGCGTTTGATAGCTAGCGTAGTACACTCGAAAACGGCCCGTCCGATACATTTCCCTAGCTCTGTAATAGGTCCAGCATACGGTAAAAGTTCCCCTTTTTGAGTAGCCGCTACAAGTAAACTATCCGTGGATGTTCCAGTTGCAAGTGTATTTGTTATCGAGTCTCTTACATCTTCGTTTTGAAGAGCTTTTGTTTTTGCTTCTGTCGCTGTAATCATGGCTTGAATGAATGCTTCGTCCGATAATTTTCCATTAACGATAATCCAGGTATTAATCGTACCGACATAAGGTTCATCTTCGCGTTCAAATGCTTTTGACACATCCACTGCATTCCCAACGCCTGCTGTAACTGCAATGATAATGGATCCAAATGTTCCATTATACTCTTCAATGACCACATGTTTAGTTTGAACAGCTGTCATCATTCCCACTGTATCTGTTGTAGAAAATCCTTGTTCTTGTAAATAATCAAACATCTCTTTTATGCTATCGTCACATTCGTAATCAGCTTTCACATGACGATTAACAAACGTGCGGAACCAACCAAACCCCGCATTTACAACAGCTGATGAAACTGTTTTTAATGGGACGTTTGCTTGCATGACCACATACTCATTTGACACTGCAAAATTGTCTTTCTTAATGATGTGCTCCACCTGCACCTCACTCAAATTAGGCAATAATGTGATTTGTGGTTTCGGTTGTTCTGGATGTGGGTGGCTTCTTACCCGAGCTTTGTAGACACTTTCTAGCTGTTTTTGTTTTAGCGCCGCATGCGGTTCACCAATTATTTTCACTTCTCCATCTTCCATTAATAACAACCGGTCGCAATACAAGGAAGCTAAATTTATGTCATGAAATACTGAGATGATTGTTAATCCATTCTTAGTGGCTTGCATTCTAATCGTGTCCAACAATTGTTGTTGATGTGCAATGTCTAAATGGTTTGTTGGCTCATCCAGTAATAACACTTTTGCTTGCTGTGCAAGTGCTTGGGCCACAAAAACACGTTGTTGTTCTCCTCCAGAAAGCTGATCGAGATAGACATGCTCATACATTTTTACGTCGGTTAGCTGCATTGCATCTTGAATTGCTTGCTCATCTTTCTCAGACCATGATGAAAAGAATCCACTTTGATGAGGGTATCTCCCAAGAGAAATCGTGTCCCGCACTGTATATGAAAAAGCATGTGCGTGTAATTGAGGTAGCACAGCCATATGCTTAGCGAGTTCTTTTGTAGTATATGTTTCGATTGGTTTGCTACCTAATTTGACCGTACCTGCTTTCAAAGGAAGTACACCACTAATGATTTTCAGCAAGGTCGACTTGCCACTCCCATTTGGACCTAATATCCCAAGAACTTCCCCTTTAACAACATGAAAAGACACGTCTTTTACAACAGGTGCGTCGTGATAACCACCTGTTAATCCTTCGACTTTTAGCATGATTACGCACCCACCTTTCTTCGTTGTTTCCAAAAAATTAACGCAAACACTGGTGCACCAATGAAGGCTGTAATTACGCCTATTGGCAGCTCAGACGGTGAAATAATTATTCGTGACACTAAGTCACAAATAATGAGTAATGAAGCACCATTTATAAATGATAAGGGTAATACATGACGATGATCCGATCCCCACAACATACGTGTCATATGTGGCACGACGAGACCCACAAAGCCAATGGTTCCAGAAACCGATACCGCAGCACCAGTTAAAATCGAACCTCCTGTTAAAATCATCATTTTACGTCGTTTCACATTTACACCTAAATGCATGGCACGTTCCTCGCCAAAAACTAATGCATTTAGCTCGCGTCGATTTAGCCATAATAGTAAAAAACCGATCGTCATAAACGGTAATGCCATTGTGACATAGGGCCAACCTCGCATTGACACACTACCAAGCAACCAGCCAATAATTTGACGGAGCTCTTCACCTGAAAGTGAAATCATAAGAGAGATGACAGATCCCAAAAATGAACTAAATATTATTCCTGTGAGAATGATCGTTTCCATCTTCATCGCGCGGTCTATGAGCTTGGCAAAACTCATAACAGTAACCATGGTTAAAAAAGCGCCGAGCATACTGAAGACTGGCAATGTGAACAAGCCTAGAAAGGGTACAGAAATTCCGAAAAAGAGTGTCACCACGGCACCAACTGAGGCACCGGACGACACTCCTAACGTATATGGATCAGCTAATGGATTTTTCAACAATCCTTGGAAAGCCGCTCCCGCTATAGCAAGTGAAGCGCCAACTAAACCAGCTAGCACAACACGAGGCATGCGAATATTCCAAAGGATGTTTGACGCAGCTTCATCCAAGTCCGGATTCCATAACACTTGCACCGGAATCGATACTGATCCAACCGTTACCCCAACCAACACTGCAGCAATCAGTACGAAGAAAGAAGCTACATATGCAAACCAGGTTTTACTCACTGAAGACCTCAGGATGAATTGCTTTTGCCAATTCTAATAAACCTTCAGTTAAACGAGGACCTTGACGGCTTGTCGTATCAGCATCCACATCTATTACTGCTTTGTTTTTAACAGCTGTAACTGTGCCAAATCCTTCACGAGTTAAAACTTGCTCCGCTGCATTTGGTACATAATTACCGTAAGTTGTTAATATTACATCCGGATTACGTTTAACAATTTCTTCAGGGTCCATCATAATCCAACCTTCTTGATCTGATGCTATATTTTCCGCATTCAAAATCTCGATCATTTCATTCATAAACGTGTTATTACCTGCTGTATAAATTTCTGGAGCTGGAGATACTTCCGTAAATACTTTTTTCTTCTCTTTAATGGTTGAAGCCTTTTCTTGAATTGTTGCTACTTCATCCTTCATTGTTTGTACCATTTCTTCCGCTTCTTTATTCATATCTGTCGCTTGTCCAATAGTCGCCATCGTGTCATACACTTCATCAAAGCTAACTGCAGATTTCACAACATACACGTTTAACCCTGCATCACGCATTTGTTTAATTCCAGCGTCACCTACTCCAAGACCTGATTCATGTGCAAGTACTAAATCTGGATTTAAAGAAATAATTTTTTCTACATTAAATTCTTGTCCACCAATTTTTTCTTTAGAAGCAACTTCTTCTGGGTAGTTATCGTAATCTGAAACTCCCACTATTTTTTCTTCTAAGCCAAGAGCATACAAAATTTCTGTATTGCTTGGAATCATTGAAACGATTGCTTTTGGTGCTTCTTCTAATGTGATTTCATTATCAGTGACATCCTTAATTGTTAGAGGAAATTGTGAAGCCTCTTGTCCAACTTCTGTTTCAGTTGTTTTGCTGTCTACAGTTTCCGCTTTTTCTTGCCCACATGCTGTTAATAAGATCGCTGCAAGCGCAGTTGCGAGCCATAATTGCCAAATCTTCTTCATCTTTGTATTCCTCCTCGATATGTTGTGTTCATTGATGTGTCTTAAGACACAAAAAAATCCTCCGCGAGTCGTCGGAAGATGGTTGGTTGAATATTTGCTTTTGCTAAAATGAGCACGAGCTGATTCACACCATTCCTATCCTCGTAGGGTTGCTGAGTGTTCGCACGTAGGCAGGTCTCCTGGCTTGTGATTAGTGGATTAGTGCGTCTTCCCAAAGCAATGTGTGTGCTTCAGTGACTTGATGCGCTTTCCTCTCACATACAGTGGCGGGACCGCGTCGGAGTTGAACCGACTTCCCTTTTAACTCTGCGATTGAAGCAGAGCACCTTCGTGTTGGGGCTATGTAATTCATTTTCATTATACATGAATTCCTTTAAGTGTCGAGAAGGTTTTTAGTAAACTCTAGCGGAACACTTTGTAGCATGACTATGTGTGATATGTTTTTGTCTTTCCTGTTGTAACTTGATATAGCGGATACTACTACGTTTATTTTATATTTGTAACACTTGGTCTATTATTACGTACTTTAACTGGCGGCACTTGGTTAAAACGAGTTCAAGAAATCGCACAAAAAAGTGCGTCTCCATTTATTATGGAAACGCACCTTGAATGAGGAATAATAGATCACTTATTATTTACTGTTTTTCGGATTCAGTTTACTGTGTCATGATAAGCCACACAAAAAACCCTTTCCATGTGAATAAAGATGAAGGCTACGTAGCCATACGTGTAGGCACTTCCTGGGTGCTTCCGCCTCTCTTCCTTATTCATTAGGAGGGTGTAGCACGTTGGCTTTCCAAAGCTCCCCGGAAACCTGAGTGATAAAGTTCAATTGCTTTTGCATTCTTATCATTATTCGGCAAACAAAAACAGCCATTTCACATCTAACTTGTGAAATGGCTGTTGTTAATTTTCTACATTTTTTCTGGAGCGCTTACGCCGATTAGACGAAGTGCATTTGCTATGGTTGTGCGGACTGCAGTGATGAGAGCAAGTCTTGCACGGGTCATATCTTCGTTCGAATCATCTAATACTTTTTCAGCATTGTAGAAGCTATGGAAAGTTGCTGCTAGTTCTTGAATGTATGTTGCCAGGCGGTGTGGAGAGCGAATTTTCGCTGCATCTGCCACGACTTGTGGGAAGTCGCCCACTTTCTTTAAGACATCGATTTCTTTTTCAGCTTGCAGCAAGTTTAGTTGATCCTCTGAAGCACTGAATCCTTGTTCTGCTGCAGAGCGCAAAATTGAGCTAATACGTGCATGTGCATATTGTGCGTAGAACACAGGGTTTTCGTTCGATTGTGAAACTGCCAAATCTAAATCGAAGTCCATATGTGAATCACCAGAACGCATGGCGAAGAAGTAACGAACAGCGTCTAAGCCAACCTCTTCTACAAGTTCACGCATGGTAACAGCTTTACCTGTACGTTTGCTCATTTTCATTTTTTCGCCGTCTTTGTACAATTGCACCATTTGTATAATGCTGACTTCAAGTGTATCGTTACCATTTCCAAGTGCTTGAATTGCGGCTTTCATACGCGGAATGTAACCGTGGTGATCAGCGCCCCAAATGTTGATTAACTTTTCAAAACCACGCGCAATTTTATCTTCATGATACGCAATATCAGGTGTTAAATAAGTAAATGAACCGTCATTTTTAATGAGTACACGGTCTTTGTCGTCACCAAATGTTGTTGAACGGAACCAAGTCGCGCCTTCTTCTTCAAAGACGTGACCATTTGCACGTAATTTATCTAGAGCCACTTCTATCTTGCCGTTTTCATATAAAGAAGTTTCTGAGTACCATTCGTCAAAATTAACACGAAAATCCGCTAAATCTTGTTGTAATTTAGCAAGTTCTACTTTTAGACCATGTGAGCGGAAGAATGCAAAACGCTCTTCGGCAGATTTCTCAAGTAACGCTTCACCATGCTCATTTGCCATAGCTTGGGCAATTTCAATAATGTCTTTGCCATGATAGCCATCTTCCGGCATTTCTGCGTCTTGACCTAGAGCTTGCTTATAGCGAGCTTCTAATGAGTACGCTAGGTTGTTTATTTGGTTCCCTGCATCGTTAATATAGTATTCGCGTGAAACGTTATAGCCTGCATAATCCAGGACATTACATAAAGAATCACCGACAGATGCACCACGAGCATGACCTAAATGCAAGTCGCCTGTTGGATTAGCTGATACAAACTCTACTTGAATCTTTTGATTCCCACCCGCATTTGAACGACCATAATCAGCACCTTGTGCAAGCACTGCTTTTACTACATCAGCTAAGTAATCCTTACGAATCGAAATATTCATAAATCCAGGACCAGCTATCTCGATTTTCTCGATAACTGTACCTGATGTTTCAAGATTTTCTAGAATCGCTTCTGCTATCGCACGAGGTGGTTTTTTAGCAAGTTTCGTTAGCTGCATGGCAATATTGGTTGCGTAATCACCGTTCGCTTTGTCGCGAGGGGCTTCTAAATGAATGGCTGGAAGGCCTTCTGTGTCTGTTAATTGTGCTTTTAAAATAGCTTGTTGTAACGCTTCTTTTATGGATTGTTGAACTTGTTCTACTGCGTTCATTGAGATCCCTCCGTGTAATGAAATTCGAGTGTGTATTCGCCAACGGGTTGTCCGCTCACGGTTAAATCATATTGAACGACAAAATTTCCATCGTTTTTATTTTTTTCAAACGCTATTTTTCGCGTCATGGTCGAAACCATTAATACGCCATATTCGCTTTCATAACTGCCTGTCTGTTGTGAATTCTCCAAGAACGGAAGTCGCATATTTACTCCGCCACTTCGCAAAACGAGTGCTTCTGTTTCGCCCATTTTGACGGTGGTGTTAATTTTATTATCGTCTTGCATTTCTTCATATTTTAAATAAGAATTTCCTCTTTTTTCAATAATAGTGCCAGATGCCCATAATTCATAAATTTCCGGTTCTTCGTTAGGTTGCCGAATGGTCGTTTTTAACTTTACTTTTACTTGTGTGTTCAAGACAAGTCCACCCGCTTCCTTTTGTATGATTTCAATATAACCTTTTTATTATAAGGCATTTTACCCCTTCATTTCAAATAACGTTTTATTATCGGTTTTCATATCACTTTACCTATAAAAAATTTTCCGCAATTGTATTTTTATGTATGATATACTGACGCTAGAATTTTGTTTGGGAGGCGAAAGTCATGCTTTTCGATTTGCTGATAAATTTTTGTATCTTATTTACTTTTGCCGTCTTATCTTACTGGCCCTTTCAAGATACTGTACGCTCTAATTTTCCGTTTCTGAAAGCTCATCCGTATATTATTGGAATTATGTCCGGTCTAGCTGGCTTTATTTTAATGGAATCGTCGGTTGACTTGTCAGATACGATTATGGTTGATGCCAGACATGTTGTGATTGTCATTGCCGGAATTTTGGGAGGACCTATAGCCCCTATTATTAGTGGACTTATTATTGGTTTAGCGCGTATTTTTATGACGGATGCTGTCACGATCCCAGGCCTTCTTGGAGGGTTAAATGTGAGCGTTTTGGGGATTGTTATAGGATTATTTAGTTTTAAATATCCGATGACCTTCAAAAATGCTCATCGTTATTTTTATTATGCAACCGCTCAAACTGCAGTACTAATTGCCATCTTAATTCATCAAACAACTACTAATTATTTGCATATTGTGTATTTTATTTTATACTCAGCCTTCTCATTCTTTACGGTATTATTTATTCTAATCGAGTTAAACGGCCATTTTAAGAAATTTCGACATACTGAATTGTTGGCGGAAACAGATTATTTAACTGGTCTTTATAATAACCGTAAGTTTGAGCAACTGACACATTCCTACATAACGGATTCAACGAAACCATTCAGTATGATTTCAATAGACATTGATCACTTTAAGAAAGTGAACGATCTTTATGGACATCCGATTGGTGATGAAATTTTGAAAGAACTTGGAGCTCGACTAAAAAACCTAGTCTCTTCGCGGGAAGGATACGTTACTCGAAACGGTGGCGAACAATTTGTTGTGTTACTGCCAAATTCTCCTCCTGCCATGGGGCTTGATTTAGGTGAACGCATTCGCTCAAGTATTGCACGGAGCCCTTTCCCAGTTTCAGATAATCAACAAGAACAAGTGACCATTACCGTCTCAATCGGTGTCAGTTCATATCCTGATAATGGAATGACTATTCAAGAACTTTATAGTGCTGCAGATACAGCTATGTATGAAGCGAAAGCGATTGGTCGTAATCGCGTTTTCCACTACACAAATAGAAAAGCGTGATGCTCTCATTATTGAGAAGCATCACGCTTTTTCTATATCATCCGTCGAATGCGTGGAACTTTACCATACAATTATTAAAACTTGTGAAGGATTCTAGTCTCTATACACTGTCTAGTTCCAAGCGCCAGCTCGCACCTAAGCTTCAGTAACTCATGCGGAAACAGGTTTCCGATTCGTTCCTTCCAACACCGGTGTCGGGCTAGATTGACGCTCTCCACTTTTCTTTATTTTAACCAACCTAATAGCATTTCACGAATTAATTTGCTCGCCGTGTTAGCCGTTTGTTCAGATGAGTCGTAAATTGGAGCAACCTCAACTAAGTCAAAGCCAACAACGTTGACGTCTGATCCAGCGATTGCATGGATAGAAGCTAACAACTCACGAGATGTAATACCACCGCAGTCTACTGTTCCAGTACCTGGTGCATGTGCAGGATCAAGTACATCAATATCAATGGTTACATAAACAGGACGACCTGCAAGTGTTGGTAAAATTTCTTTTAATGGCTCGAGTACTTCAAATTTCGAGATGTGCATGCCGTTTTCTTTTGCCCACACGAACTCTTCTTTCATACCTGAACGAATGCCAAATGAATAGACGTTTTTTGGTCCGATATGGTCGGCAATTTTACGAATAGGTGTTGAATGAGAAAGTGCTTCCCCTTCATAAGACACGCGTAAATCCGTATGTGCATCCATGTGAATAATAGCTAAATCCGGATGTTTTTCCGCTACAGCTTTCATCACTGGCCACGATACTAAATGTTCGCCTCCCATACCAACAGGAATTTTTCCATCTTGCAAAAGTTGGCGAACGAATCCTTCGATGTAATCTATACTTTTCTGTGGGTTTCCGAATGGTAATGGAATATCCCCTGCATCAAAGTATTTTACGTCATCAAGATCACGGTCTAAATAAGGACTATATTCTTCCAAACCAATCGACACTTCACGAATGCGTTGAGGGCCAAATCGTGAACCTGGACGGTAACTAACTGTCCAGTCCATTGGCATGCCATAAATGACAGCTTGTGATTCATCATAATTCGGATGACTTTTTATAAAGACATTTCCTGAATAAGCTTCATCAAATCTCTCCATGTATTATTCCCCCGTTAAATCTTTCACGAACTTCGGTAACACGAATGCCGCCGTATGCAATTCTTTCGTGTAGTATTTCGTGTCGATTTCATGGAAACGTGAATCTTCCACTTTAAGTGGATCGTATTTTTTTGAACCTAATGTGAAACACCATAGACCGCTTGGGTAAGTCGGAATGTTAGCAGTATATAAACGAGTGATAGGGAAAATTTCTTTCACGTCTTTTTGAACTTGCTTGATTAAATCTGGTGTAAACCAAGGGTTGTCCGACTGTGCCACAAAAATTCCATCTTCTTTTAATGCTTTTGAAATGCCTGCATAGAAACCTTTTGAGAACAAGTTCACAGCTGGTCCTACAGGTTCAGTTGAATCCACCATGATGACATCATATTCATTTTCAGCTTTAGCAATGTGCATAAAACCGTCGCCTACTTGTACTTCTACACGTGGGTTTTCTAACTCTGATGCGATTGTTGGTAAATATTTTTTAGAGTACTCGATTACTTTGCCATCGATATCGACAAGTGTTGCTTTCTTCACTTGTGGATGTTTCATAATTTCTCGAATCACGCCACCGTCTCCGCCGCCTACTACTAAGACGTTTTCAGGGTTTGGATGTGTGAATAATGGCACGTGTGCCACCATTTCATGATAAACGAATTCGTCTTTTTCCGAAGTCATTACCATGCCGTCTAGGAATAACATATTGCCCCATTCCGCCGTTTCCGCCATTTCGAGCAATTGGAAATCCGTTTGCTCCGTATGCAAGGTACGGTTCACCTTCATCGTAATGCCAAAATTCTCGGTTTGTTTTTCTGTAAACCAAAATCCAGCCATAATGCATTCTCCTTTACTTACGAGGTTAGTGGATCCGTTCCCGGCATGTAGCGAAAAAGAACGCGGTCTGCCGAAAAACAAATACAGAGAAAGTATAGAGGTTTTTTGTAAAAGTGCAACTGTTTTTTCTTAACAGTCTTATTCAGATTTCATTACGGCGCATTTTATACGCGAGAATTTAATTAAATATACGTATGTTGTTAACTATTTTATCCGAAATCTGCGTTTAATCTGGACATGAAGTTACCATACTACTAAAAACTATCGATGAATGGATTGATGTCAAATTGGGACGAGTTGATTTGAAACTTCAAAAACGAAAACGTCAAAAAATTCGATCCGTTTTTTGGTACCTCCTTGTTTCATTAAGTGCATTATGCACCATTCTGTTAGCATTACGCATTTATGCACAAGTTCTCGGACCTCCTTCACTTGCGGTTTCAAAAGCAACCGTTTTTTTAGATCGTAACAGTCATTCAATAGGAGACCGTTTTGCTGAACAGCGCCGATATTGGGTTGAGTTAGAAGACATGTCCCCATTTATTAGCGAAGCCATTTTGGCAGTGGAAGATCAAGAATTTTATGAGCATAACGGATTTGATTACACACGGATTGCATCTGCCTTATTAAAAGACGTCAAAGCGATGCGAAAAGTTGAAGGCGCAAGTACCATAACCCAGCAGTATGCACGTAATTTGTATTTAACACATGACAAAACGTGGACACGCAAAGCGAAAGAAGCTTTGTATGCATACCGTATGGAAGTTTTTTATGAAAAAGATGTGTTGTTAGAAGGATATTTAAATACGGTGTACTTTGGACACGGTATGTACGGAGTAGAAGCTGCAAGTCGGTTTTATTTTGGTAAGCCAAGTAAGGATTTAACACTAGCTGAATCAGCCTTACTTATTTCCATTCCAAAAGGACCGAGTATCTATTCACCATTGATTAACTCAGAAAATGCATACGAACGACAAAATGTTGTACTTACATTAATGGAATCTCAAAACATGGTGACGACTGAAGCTGTAAAACGGGCAAAAGACGAAAAAATCGTCTTAAAAAATGAAGAATGGAAAGCCACAAAGAGTGTTGCACCGTACTTCTTGGACGAAGCTTGGAAAGAAGCCGAACGAATTTTAAAATCAAAAGGTCGAGCAATTGCAGAAGGTGGCTGGACAATTGAAACAACTTTGGTCACACAACACCAAAAAGTTGCGGAAGAAGTTATTGCCGAGTGGCTACCAAATAATAGCCTTGAAGTTGGGTTTGTCAGTATGGAACCAGAAACTGGCTACGTAACGGCATTAGTCGGCGGTCGTTCTTACTCCAATAGTCCATTTAACCGCGTGACACAAGCGAAGCGCCAACCCGGCTCAACCATTAAACCATTGTTATATGCGGCAGCTCTAGAAGAAGGGTTCTCTCCTTTGACCTTTTTAGAAAGTGAAAAAACAATTTTCACTTATGACGATGGACGCTCTAAATACGAACCTAATAATGTGAACGGTGAGTTTGCGAACCATCCGATTTCGTTAGCGCAAGCACTAGCAATTTCAGATAATATTTATGCCGTGAAAACACTTGAAAAAGTGGGATATAAACCTTTCCGTTCAGTTTTGGAGAGATTAGGTGTGAAAACATCAGCTCAAAATTCTCCCTCCATGGCGCTTGGAACGTCTGAAGTAACATTAAAAGATCTAACAGGTGCTTTTAATAAAATTGCAGGCGGAGGATTGGATCGAAAAATCCAAACTGTGTTATCTATTAAAGATAGCCAAGGCGAAGTGGTATTTGAAGCGAATCCAGCTGAACGTAAAGATGATGACCGCGTGATGTCTAAGGACGATGCATTCATTTTAACTCACTTAATGACGGGCATGTTTGATCCCGTTTTCAATGATTATGCACCTGCAACAGGCTTATCTATTCGAGGGAAACAAACGCGACCATATGCTGCAAAATCAGGAACGACAAATTCAGATCAAGTGTTAGTTGGTTACTCCCCTTCATTAACCGCAGGTGTTTGGAATGGCTATGATGAAGGAAGAGAATTGCAGCTTGCAGAAGATAAACAAACGACAAAAAATATTTGGATCGATTTTATGGAGAAAGCTCATCAAGGCGTTTCGCCTGAACCATTCCTGCCAACCAAAGGTGTGAGTGGCACCATTATTGACATTGAAACTGGTGGATTAGCCGTATCTGAATGTTCGAAGCAAAGATTAGTGTACTTGAAACGGGAAGACATACCGAAGCGATTATGTACAGATCCTAAGCTACAGAAACAGTTAGTAGATGACATTGAAGATAACGAAATGATTGAAATGGATAGTGACGATCCATGGTCAATGTTCCCATTCTCATTCTTTAGGAATTGATATTTTTAATTGAATTGGGGTTTAATCCTTTTCAAATGGTTTTATTCCCTTTCAAGTGAGGTTTATTCCTTCTCACAGTAGGTTTATTCCCGTTCACTGTTCAGTGAGGCTTATATTTCTGTTTTATTTCAATAAAAAAAGCTTTCTCTTCCACGGCGAATTAACGTCCGATGGAACAGAAAGCTTTTTTCTTGGTTAGTGCTGACATGAGAAACATGCGGCATTCGGCTTGGGTTTGACACAAATGTCGCATGGCGCTCATGTACAGACACGTTTCCAATTGTCCTAGCTCACCTTTTGCAAGCTATATTTTAAGTGTACTTGCTTTGGTAGATAGATTCAACCTCAGATAAGTCGAGGATGAAAATGTCACAATTTGTACAACTCTTTGACAATATTATACACTTAATGCGTTATGCAGTTTTTCATCACTTCTCGCCCACATTTCAGCGTTGTGTGTTTGTAAAAAGTTTCTCAAGAGCACTTTTGACTCATCGTCCATATGATCAACGATAATGTGGCGTTTCATCGATTTGTCCATTCGATTGACATGGTCAGCAAGAAGTTTGAAGCCGCGTCGTTTTTCACGGTTGATGATCATTTCACACCCTGTAACTCCCGCATAGTAAGGACCATTGGCTTTATGATCAATCGTTACCCAAACGAGCCAAAATAATTTACCACCTTCTGAATCTTGACGATTGGTAGTGAATTTTATGCCCCGCTCCGTATCGCTTCGAGCGTGCATTGCACCGATTTCGACCTTCGCTATTTTTTCCTTGACATCAATAATGACCGGTGAAACATGCTCAAGTGTTAATGAGCCAATTCCAAATCCTCCGTGACCATCAGTCGGATCGTTTTTTATAATAGTAAATCCAAGTTTTTGTTTTGGTTTTTCTTCATTTGCCATACGCTATCAACCCCCATTCTGTTATTATAACCAATATACAAAATTTTGTGTAAAAGGAGGAACTCCAATGCCATACGTAACAGTCAAAATGTTAGAAGGCCGCACTGACGAGCAAAAACGTGCACTAGTAGAAAAAGTAACGGCAGCTGTTGCCGAAACAACAAACGCGCCTGTTGAAAACGTAGTTGTCTTCATCGAAGATATGCCAAAAAACCACTACGCAGTAGCAGGAAAACTATTTAGCGACAAATAAGGTTCGAAGCCGCAAGTACGAGGCTAATGCCTCAACGGCTTCATGACCCACTCTCGTGGGCCCAAGCTCCAAGCGCTACTTTAGGCCGACGCCGGCGCTGGAAACTCCGATTCGAAAGCYTGCTTTCGCATCGGTATGGAAGAAAGGCTAAGTTCGCGACGTCCTGGTGCTCCTGCGGTTACTCGTCGCAAAATGCAGTGCTAAGAAATTTCGCAACGCCTTCATGACCCACCTCCTGTGGSCCCAAGCTTAGGTGCGGTCTGGCGCTTGTAGCTAGACAAATAGGGTTCCAAGCGGTATTACGAAGCTAATACCTCAACGGCTCTCGTGGGTGCAATTTGTGCTTCGAGCCAAGTTCAAAAAAACTAGGACGGCTCCTTTTTGTGAGCCGTCCTTTTTTAACAAGTTATGACTGTTTGAAGTTCTTCAATAAAAGAAAAAGCTTCTTCTATTTCCTTTTCAGAAAAGTTTAATTTCCCTTTGACAACATGTAATTTTTCGATTTGCTCATCCCTTGGAAGATGATCGAAGTATAGCAATGTTGACACCATCTCAAGAAAGCGTGAACTTTTGATATTTAAGCGCTCAATACAGTGATCGAGATTTTTATGATGACTCGTCATTGTCGATAAAAATTGACGTCCTTCTTCGGTGCATGCATACGTGTATTGTACGTATGAACCCTTATCCTCCATTTTTTCAGATAAAAAAGCCATATTGCACAATTCTTCTACTCGCAAAGTGAGCTCTTCTGAATAAGGGCCGTATATGTGAAATTGGTACTTTTCTTGGAATGGAAAGTTCATTTTCTTTGCGATGTACACCATTTTTTGCAATTTTTTACGTCCTGCTACCTCACCAGCAAGTGTAATAAACTGCACGATTTTTGCGTGTTCTTGTAACAATTTAGTCCACCTCCAACTTTAAGCTTCTCCGAGCAATAACTGCAAAATTTGTTTTTTCACAGCTTTTTTCTTCGTATCCTGTGTTAATAAATCTTCTGGGAAATATAATTTATGGTCTGTTCTTCTTTTACCGGAAATGGCCTCAACAATGTCAGAAGACCTCGACAGCTCGCTTAGTTCATTATTCGGCATTAATAAATGAATCGGCACTCGTTCGCCTTCTTCACCCGGACGATAAAAATCATATGGTAAATCGGATGATGAATCGAATACTAAATAATAGGCAGGATTGATCCCTGCTTTTTTAAACAGTTGCTCGAGCTCAGCCAATTTCCGATAGTCTTTTGCAGGATCAAATTCAATGTATTGAAATAAACGACGATTGATAAAACGATCACATAGATCTGAGAGGATTTCATCTTCTTCGTGAACCCACTCTTGAAAATATGTCATAACTATCCCTTCATCCAACGCGATGTAATCAGCTAATGAAAAGGTTTGATTAAAAAACGTTTTGAAATGTCGTGGTTCATATGAAAATTTATAGCCACTTAAACTTAATTCTTTCGCGCGGTGAAGAGCCTTCGTCAAAACCACTTCTGCACTCCTTGAAACCGGATGGAAATACACTTGCCAATACATTTGATAGCGACTCATAATGTAGTCTTCTACCGCATGCATCCCACTTTGTTTAATAACTACTTGATCTTCTCGTGGACGCATTACACGCAAAATACGTTCCATATCAAAATGGCCGTAACTCACACCTGTGTAGTAAGCATCTCGTTGTAAATAATCCATGCGGTCAGCATCGATTTGGCTAGAAATTAAGCTCACTGCTAGTTTATTGGTATATGTCTTGGCAATAACGTCAGACACATGTTGTGGAAATTCAGGTGATACACGCTTCAAAATTTCGTTAACTTCCGTATCTCCTAGCAAAATTGCTTGAGTGAATTTCTCATGATCAAGATCAAAAACGTGTTCAAACGCATGGGAAAATGGACCATGGCCGAGGTCATGAAGAAGAGCTGCACAAAGAACGACCAGTCGTTCTGACTCATCCCACTCTGGACGACCTTTGAAGATATCATCAATAATGCGTCTTACAACTTCGTATACACCAAGAGAATGATTAAAGCGACTATGTTCAGCCCCATGGAACACAAGATAAGTTGTGCCGAGCTGTTTAATCCGTCGTAATCGCTGAAATTCACGTGCTCCGATTAAATCCCAAATGACTTGGTCACGTACATGAATATAACGGTGAACCGGGTCTTTGAATACTTTTTCTTCAGCTAACTTTTGTGTTGCATAATTCACGTGAACACCCCATTTCAATAGAAAACAGAAATCGCCATTTTAGCTCGAAAATGTGACACTTTATTAATATAATAAATCTTATATATACCTTTTAGTAGAAAGAAAAAACCACCTTCCGGAAAGGCGGTAAAAGTATGAGAATTTATATAAACTGTTGTTACGAGATTGTTACTTTAGCTTGGCGCGTACTTTCCCCATCAATTCATCCTCAGTAAGCGCAGCAACGGGTCGGTTGTTTACAAACACGAATGTTTTTTTACGGCCCGGACCACAGTAAGAATGACACGCAATATCAATTGTTGCGTGTGGATCGATCTCTTTTAACTTAGGAATTAATGTTTTTAAATTTACGGCCAGACAATCATCGCAAACTCTGAATTCGTTTGCCATTTGCCTACAACCCTTTCTATTTTTGATAAAAAGTCTTTCCGTCATTGTACCGTATATTTCTTCTTTGATTCAAGCACATCTATTTTTTTCAGTGAATAAAACCTGTCAATCTTGTACAAGCTTGAAGTAGAACATCAAAACTATTAACAATTCGGGAGGGACATGTATGGTAAAAATAAGACAAGATGCTTGGCTAGATGAAAATGACGAATTGCTTGCAGAAACCGTGCTGCGACACGTACGAGAAGGAAGCACTCAACTAAACGCATTTGAAGAAGCTGGAGATACTTTGAATCGTACCGCAGCTGCTTGCGGATTCCGTTGGAACGCAGTTGTAAGAAGAGAATACGAGAAAGATTTAAGAGAAGCGAAAAAAGATCGTAAACAAAAATTGCGTGTCCTTGGTAAAGAATATCGTCGCAGAGGTCAATCTCTGTTTCTCGTAGGAAGTGAAGAACAACAACAAGAACGAGTTCAAATTCCGATTTCTTCTCTATCATTAGATGTGGTCATTGCTTACTTATTACGATTGCAACAAAGTGGGACTGGCGAAGGAGAATCTCATCGCTGGCGCGCATTGCTATCTCATTCACAAGAAAAAATTAAGCAACTTGAACGTGACGTTGCTCGATTAGAAAATGAAAATTCAACAATTCGTGAAGACTACGAACAGTTCGTTCATATCATGAATCGCGCTCGACGTTTAGTAACATTAAATGATGACGCTGAAAATGTTTCACCTGTATTCCAAATGGAACGTAACGGCAATTTAGTTGCAAAAGAACCACCAATCAATTGATTGGCGGTTCTTTTTTCATGAAATGACTATTTTGACGAAAATTTAGTTGATGGAAGCTTAGTCCTCAAATTTTGTCAGCATTTTTTGGTTGCGTTCAACAACTCGCGTTAAGTAATACATATATAAATCCGTTTCGCTCGGTTGGAGCGATTGCATATGAACATTGTCGATCATGTGGTTCATTAAACGCTGGGCGTGGATAACGGTATCTTGAACCGTCACACTTTCACCTAGTATTTCGCTTATTGAGGCCATCACTTCCGGGACAATAACTGGGTAGATGAATTTCGTTTGAGTGCCTTGTAATCCAGCTTCATAGAAATCTCGAATGATTTTAGCTCGTTCTGTTCCGCTACCTTCTATACATAAATAAATTTGGACCGCAATACCATGCCGCAATCGTCTTTGTGAGATTCCTGCAAATTTCTTTCCATCAACACTCAAATCATACGATCCTGGGCAATAGGAACCGACTATTTCATAGGCTTCTATACGGTCCGCAATTTGTGGGAAAAGATAGCGAACGAATTCGACCATGATATCGTATCCTGCATTAATATCAATTGCCTGATCTTTTTCAGATACAATTATGGAGATATTTAAAACACCACTATCTAAAACAACAGCAAGTCCACCTGAGTTTCGAACAATGGATTGAAATCCATGGTCTTGTATGGCATCACGACTTGCAGCTATATGTGGGAGTCGATGGTCTTGTATGCCTAAGACAACTGTGTTTTCGTGAACCCATGTGCGAATGGTAGGCAGCGACGAACCTTTCCCTACTAGTTCACACAACATATCGTCTGCAGCAAATGATTCGAGTGCAGATTTCGATCGTCCACTCATCGACTGATCCCAAAAACGCCATTCTTTATTGGCAAATAAATTGTTGAAATCCGACATCTTATTCTCCTGCCATCACGCTTTGAGCAGCGGTTATTAATACTAATTTGTAAACATCGTCTGCTGAACAGCCACGGGACAAGTCATTCACCGGCATATTTAAACCTTGTAAAATTGGACCTATTGCTTCAAATCCACCAAGTCTCTCAGTTAATTTGTAGCCAATGTTCCCTGCTTCAAGCGACGGGAATACGAAGACATTCGCATCTCCTTGGATGCTGGAGCCTGGTGCTTTTTTCTTCGCCACTGCAGGTACAAATGCAGCGTCAAATTGAAATTCTCCATCAATGTTAATGGATGGCGCTTTTTCTTGAGCAAGCCTCGTTGCTTCTGCAACTTTTTGTGTTTCCGGTGAAACTGCTGAACCTTTTGTTGAAAATGAAAGCATCGCCACTTTAGGCTCTATACTGAAAGCTTTTGCTGTTTTCGCGCTTTGCACAGCAATTTCTGCAAGGTCCTCACTCGTTGGAGCAATGGTAATCGCACAGTCAGCGAAGACATAACGTTCTTCCCCGCGAACCATAATAAATGCACCACTCGTTTTGGATACTCCAGGTTGGGTTTTAATAATTTGCAATGCCGGACGCACAGTATCAGCCGTTGTATGAATTGCACCACTGACTAACCCTTGAGCGTACCC
>NZ_JBFUKT010000010.1:0-39428 GCF_056400705.1 Paenisporosarcina sp. P5_A11 | reverse complement strand
CTGCTATTGTTGAATAAATGGTTCCGCATACGTCAAATTCAACCATTGTTCGTGCTTGGCGAATTGCGTTCATCACTGCAGTTGCATTTGAAGAACCATGTGCTTTTATGACGGGTGCTTTTAATCCAAACAAAGCAGCACCACCATATTCGGTATAATCCATTTTATTTTTCAAGCCTCTCAAATCATCTTTTACGAGATATGCTGAAATTTTCGACTTCGTTGAAGATGAATACACTTCTTTTAACATGCTAAAGAAACTAGCTGCGGTTCCTTCAATTGTTTTTAATACCATGTTGCCTGTAAAGCCGTCAGTAACCACTACATCAGCTACGTTTAACAGTAAATCACGAGATTCTACGTTTCCTACAAAGTTAATTGGAGCTTGTTTTAACTGAGTAAATGCTAATTTGGTCAACTCATTGCCTTTGGTTTCTTCCGTTCCAATGTTGAGTAAACCAACGCGTGGAGAGTCGATTCCACGTACTTTCGCAGCGTAAATACTTCCCATAATTCCGAACTGCACCAGATGTTCTGGCTTAGCATCTGAATTTGCACCTAAATCCAACATCACAAAACCTTGTCCATCTACAGTAGGTAATGTAGGTGCAAGTGCAGGTCGATCAATACCTTCAATTCGTCCTACGATGAAAAGGCCTGCAGCCATGAGAGCACCTGTATTACCTGCAGATACACACGCATCTGCTTCGCCATTTTTCACAGCTTCGGCCATGCGTACCATTGAGGCATCTTTTTTACGACGAATCGCTCTAACTGGTTCATCGTCCGATTCAATTTTTTCTTCTGTATGAATCATTGTTAATCGAGCATGTGGTTTAACAAAAGGTTTTACTTTTTCCTCATGTCCAAATAATAGAATATGAATATCTTCAAATTTCTCAAGTGCCAAATAGACACCCTCCACAATTTCTTTCGGTGCGTGATCTCCACCCATTGCATCTACTGCTATTTTCATTTCAATTCACCTTTACTTGCTTCATTCGCTCGAAACATTTCAAACTGTCCTTCAAAAACAATTTCGTTTTCTACAGTTGAAGTGACTTCTACAAATGTGCGATTTTTTTCTTGATCTTTACGTGTCACAAATGCTTTTGCAATGACCCGATCTCCCAATTTCACAGGCTTTACAAATGATAAAGTAGATTTAACTGTTAACGCTAATTCATCATTGATGACTGCTACTGCCAAGGAGTTAGCTTGAGCGAATAAATGATGCCCTCGCGCAATTTGGTTTCTCTGAAATATATGTTCTGATTTTACGTCAAATATAGAAATTGCTCGTTCGTCCAGTTCAATGTCAACCATTTCCCCAATAACATCACTTAAAGGTAAAGAACGAACCTCATCCTCAAATGATTTCGAGGCTACGTGTTTAATACGTTCACGTAACTCAGGTATCGACAACTCTAAACGGTCCAATCGAACAGTTTGAACGCTGACTGTAAAAAGATTAGCTAAGGCGTCGTCCGTGATGAACGGATTGTTTTTAATGGTATGTATTAATTGTTGTTGGCGTTCTTTTTTTGAACGTTTCATATCTTCACCATCCGATATTAGCACTTGGTACTATTATCAGTATATAAATACAAGAAAAAGAATGCAAGGATTGTCTGAAAGTCCGTGTTTAAAAAGGAGCATGAGCCAATGAAAAAGGAAGACAGCCGTTGCCAATTGGGCAACGGCTGTCTCCCCGCTTAGTGCGGTCTTCACTTAATTTGGTGGACTTTTTGAACAACCTTTAACAGTCTTACATTCTTTTTAATCAATTCTATCGCCATCTAGAGCACCCGAGTTTTGTAAGTAAGTCCGTAAACACTTCGTCTCCTCACTTGTCCAAAACTCATTTGAAGAAAGATATTTCTCAGCATCTTGTCTTGCAGTTTCCAATGCTCGATAATCATGAACCAAATCAGCCATTTTAAATTCAGGCAAGCCACTTTGTTTGCGACCAAAAAAGTCACCTGGTCCTCGAAGCTCTAAATCTTTTTGAGCCAATTTAAAGCCATCATTCGTTTCAGTCATCGACGTCATGCGTTCTTTACCTTCTTCTGATTTTGGATCTGCAAGTAATATACAATACGACTGCGCTGAGCCACGACCTACACGACCACGGAGTTGATGTAGTTGAGCTAGTCCAAAACGTTCGGCATCGTAAATAACCATAAACGTTGCATTCGGTACATTAACACCAACCTCTACAACTGTAGTAGAGACAAGCACTTGTATTTGACCTTCACTAAACGCTCGCATCACTTCATCTTTTTCACTCGAATGCAAACGACCATGCATGAGACCTACTTTATATTTATTATGAAAAATGGACGATAATTGCTCATACACATCTACAGTATTTTGGACATCAAGCTTATCAGACTCTTCAATAAGCGGACAAATAACATATGCTTGTTTACCCTCTTGCAGTTCTTTAGCCATTCGTTTAATGGTTTCATCGAAGAGTTCCTTTTTGACCCAATGCGTTTCAATCTCTTTTCGTCCAGCAGGCATTTCATCGATGGTTGAAACATCCATTTCCCCAAATGCAGTAATGGCTAGTGTACGAGGAATCGGTGTAGCAGTCATAAATAACACGTCCGGACTCATGCCTTTATCTCTTAAGACACGACGTTGGTCTACACCAAATCGATGTTGCTCATCTGTAATCACGAGACCAAGTTGCCGAAATTCTACATCTGGTTGAATTAAAGCATGTGTACCTATAAGTAAATCAATTTCACCGTTTTGAAGTTGCTCATGAAGAGTTCTACGGGCTTTGGTTTTAGTAGAACCTGTTAATAATGCGATGCGAATACCCATTGGAGATAACCACTCATGCAAGGAATCGGCATGTTGCTCTGCTAAAATTTCGGTCGGAGCCATTAATGCCCCTTGAAAACCAGCAGTAATAACAGCATACAATGCGATTGCTGCAACTACCGTTTTCCCCGAACCCACATCTCCTTGAAGCAATCGATTCATGCGATGAGGTTCTTTTAAATCTTTACATATTTCATTAACTACACGTTTCTGAGCTGCTGTTAACTCATAAGGTAAAGTCGCTATCAAATCTTTTACTTTTTGGATATCGTAAGCAATTGCGATGCCTTGATTTTGTTCTTTGCGCACTTTTTTAATCGCTTGCATTTTCAATTGAAACATTAGTAACTCTTCATACACAAATCTTCTTCTAGCCTGTTTGACATGTTCAGCATCTTTTGGAAAATGAACACCTTCAAGCGCCTCGAACACAGGTAAAAGTTTATATGATTCTCTAATTTCATGTGGTAAACAATCTTCTAATTCTGTACCCATTTGTTGCAAAGCTTGATGCATAAATTTCCTGAACGTTTTTTGATGAAGAGAACCTTTTAAACTATACATAGGTTCAAAATCAATTTGATCTGTTTTGGGACCTGAGGAAAAATGAGTGGCACTGATTGCTTGGCGACCACGATCCCACTTTCCGGTGACTGTTACGATTTGCCCGCTTGTAATCTTATTTTTCAAGTACGCTTGATTAAAAAACACCACTTTTATTAAATGAGGACCAACAAGCAATCGAATTTGTAAACGCGATTTGTTTCTTCCTAAAAATAGAATGGAAGGTTCGCTTTCGACCCTTCCCTCTACTGTCACTCGTTCGTTATGTGGCGTTTCTGCAATGTTTTTTAAACGGAAATCTTCATGACGATATGGAAATGTCATGACTAAATCTTGCAACGTAAGAATTCCCATATCAGCTAAAGTTTTTTCTGTTTCGCCACCTACGCCCTTTATGCTATTTACAGACTGAAGCTGTTTACTAGACACCTTTTACAAAGTCAGCACCAAATATTCTTTCAGCTAGTGCTCTCCCGGTTGGTGTTGCAGCTAAACCACCTTGTGCTGTTTCTTTTAATGCACTCGGCATTGTTTGTCCAATCTTGAACATGGCATCGATAACTTCATCACATGGAATACGACTTGTAACACCTGCTAGTGCCATATCAGCAGAGACTAATGCATTCGCAGCACCCATAGCATTACGTTTCACACATGGCACCTCAACTAAACCTGCAACTGGATCACATACAAGTCCAAGCATATTTTTCATTGAAATAGCAAAAGCCTCTGAACATTGCTGTGGAGAACCTCCTGACATTTCGACAATGGCGGCAGCAGCCATTGCGGCAGCTGAACCAACTTCTGCTTGACATCCACCGGCAGCACCTGAAATTGATGCATTGTTCGCAACAACGAATCCAAATGCACCAGAAGTAAATAAATAACGAATCATTTGTTCACGTGTTGGATTCAATTGATTTTGAACAGCAAATAAAGTACCTGGCACCACTCCTGCAGAACCTGCAGTTGGTGTTGCACAAATAGTTCCCATTGCAGCGTTCACTTCATTCGTCGCTACAGCTTTACTCACTGCGTCGATTAATAATGCCCCTGAAAGCGTATTGCCTTTCTTCATATAATTGTGAAGTAGCACGGCATCTCCACCAGTTAAACCAGATGTAGAATGAACACCTTTCAACCCTTTTTCCACTGCTTGTTCCATAACAGTAAGGTTCGTATCCATTTGCTTCATAATATCTTCACGACTTCTTCTCGTAACTAGCATTTCTTGTTCTATCATTAATTCAGAGATTAATTTATTTTCAGTTGTCGCTAATTCTACTAATTCTTTTACATTACGGAATAAGAATTTCATATACAAACCCTCCTCAATCTGAGATTTTTGTTACTTGAATAATATGTGGTAATAGTGCGATTTGTTGAAGTACATGTTCTTCAATATGTTCATCAACTTCAATAACCATCAAAGCCATTTGCCCTTGTTCCTTACGAGAAACTTCCATATGGCCAATGTTAATATTTTGTTCTGCTAAACAACTTGCTACTTTCGCAATACTACCAGGTTTATCGTCATGTACGACTAAAATAGCGGAATGATTTCCTGACAATCGAAGAGGGAATCCATTTAATTCACTAATTTCGATTTTTCCTCCACCTATTGAAACCCCGATCAACTCCATTTCACTTGAATCATCACCAATTACAAGACGCGCAGTATTTGGATGCTCAGTGTGACCACTTTCTGGTATAAATTCAAACGTCAAGCTCGCTTCTTTCGCAAGATCAAACGATGTTTTAATGCGTTCATCAAATGTATCAAAACCTAGTAATCCACCAATTATTGCGATGTCCGTTCCGTGACCTTTGTAAGTCTCAGCAAAAGAACCATATAAATATATTTTCGCCCATGTTGGTTGTCGACCGAATAGTTCACGCGTCACCAGACCAATTCTTGCAGCACCAGCAGTGTGTGAAGATGACGGTCCAATCATTACTGGACCAATAATATCAAAAACTGATTTAAACTTCATTTTAAGACTCCTTTGTTTCGAATTTCTCACTACATTTTATATCACATCAACTTATTAAACAAAAGTATCCGCTTACAAATTTGAAATAAAAAGCAGTGAACCAATTCGATTCACTGCTTTTATTGTTTATTCGACTGAGATGATATATGGATACAGCGGTTGTTTTCCACTGTATACTTCAACATCCGCATGAGAGTAGTTTTCTTCAACGAATGCAGCCAATTCATTGGCATCCGCTTCTGTGACATCTTCTCCGTAAATAATCGTAATAATCTCGGCATCTTCATCGACTAAGTCATGGATTAGCGTTTTTGACACTTCTTCAATTGAAGCTGATGCCAAAATAATCTTCCCTTCAGAAATCGCCATGAAATCATCTTTTTGAATTTCGACACCATCAATAGAAGTATCACGGACAGCAAAGGTTACTTGTCCAGTTTTAACATGAGCGTAAGCTTCTGTCATTTTTGTTTTATTGTCTTCTACTGAAGCTTCAGGATTGAATGCTAATATCGCAGCCATTCCTTGAGGTACAGATTTTGTCGGTACAACCGCAGCCTCAATACCGATTACTTCAGCAGCTTGTTCAGCAGCCATTATTATATTTTTATTGTTTGGTAAAATGAGTACTTTTTCAGCGCCAACAGATTCAATCGCTTTGACGATATCTTCTGTAGATGGGTTCATTGTTTGGCCACCTTCAATTACTGCACTTGCCCCTACACTTTTAAGAAGCTCTGAAATTCCTTTGCCCATTGCTACTGTTACAACAGCATATGGGTGTTTTTTCACTGGTGCAATAGTAGGAACCGATTTTTTATAATCGTCTCCTACAATTTCGGAGTGTTGTTGACGCATATTTTCAATTTTGATTTTGATAAGGTCACCAAATTTTTGTCCATAATCCAAACAATTACCCGGCTGTTCAGAGTGAATATGTACCTTCGCAATTTCGTTATCAGAAATAACAAGCAGCGAATCACCAAACTGACTTAATCCTTCGCGGAAAGCATGTTCATTGAACGGATTTTGCGCTACTTTTTCAGGCATGAATTTCACCATGAACTCTGTGCAATAACCGAATTCAATGTCTGAAGTATCCATGAAGCCTTGTACCTTTTTATGATGTTCTGCACTCACTAAATCATCCATGGAATGTGCAGACGTTTTTTCAGGTAATTTCTCGCCCTTCATCGAAGCGATAAATCCTTCATAGACGTATACAAGACCTTGTCCACCAGAATCGACAACTCCCACTTCTTTTAAGACAGGAAGTAAATCTGGTGTTCTCTCTAGGGATGCTTGTGCTTCTTTTAATAATTCTTCCATAACTACAATTATATTATCTTCATGTTCGGCAACTTCTACTGCTTTCTTCGCTGAATCTTTTGCTACTGTTAAAATGGTACCTTCAACTGGTTTCATAACCGCTTTATAAGCCATATCCACACCGTGTTGGAAAGCATGAGCAAAGTCTTTTGCAGTTAACGTTGATTTTGTTTCCACATCTTTCCCAAATCCACGGAAAAGCTGAGACAAAATAACGCCCGAGTTCCCACGAGCTCCCATTAATAATCCTTTTGAAAGTGCTTGCGCTGTTTTTCCAATATGAGCGACTGCATGTGCTTCTGTTTCTTTTGATCCAGAAGACATCGACAAGTTCATGTTCGTTCCCGTATCACCATCGGGAACAGGAAAGACATTTAGCGCATCCACATAATCTGCATTTTGGAATAAGTGATGGGCACCCATTTTCACCATTTCTGCAAATTGAATTCCGTCTAAAGACTTCATATCCTACTTCCTCCTCTTATGGGTTCGTAACACGAACTCCTTGAACATAAATATTTACTGATTTTACTGCAAGTCCTAATGTTTTATTTAGTGTGTATTTAACTTTTGATTGAACTTGATAAGCTACTTCTGAAACTTTTGTGCCGTAGCTAATTACGATGTACATATCAATATGAAGATCTTCGCCATGTTGTCGTACAAGTACACCTTTTGCGAAATTTTCTTTTCGTAAAATATCCGTTAAACCATCTCGGATTTGATGTTTTGACGCCATTCCAACAATCCCATAACATTCAATCGCTGCTCCGCCTGCAATTTGCGCCACGACATCATTTGAAATATCAATCTGTCCGAATTCATTTTTCAATTCAATTGACATATAGAATGCCTCCTCATAAGTCCTTTTTGACTACCCTTAATTGTACTACAAAATGTCACGCAATAAAAGAAAACGTTAACGATCTCCTGTATTCGTCTGTAAAGGCTTTTTTCTTGAAAGGCACATCAAAAGTGGTTGCAAAGAAAAAGACTATGTGGTAAATTATTAAAGTATGAAATAACGAACTGAAAAAAATCTTTCAGCTTCTTTTTTGAGGAGGAAATATAATGCCAAAGGTATGTGTAATCACAGGGCGTAAGTCTCGTGCTGGTAATGCGCGTTCTCACGCTATGAATAAAACAAAACGCACTTGGGGAGCTAACCTACAAAAAGTTCGTATTCTTGTAGATGGTAAGCCAAAACGTGTTTGGGTTTCTGCGCGAGCAATGAAATCTGGAAAAGTTGAGCGCGTTTAATATTCGCTCAAAAAAAAATGCTTGACTGACAATTGTCAGTCGGGCATTTTTTCATTTTTCCTCTTCGGTTTATCTTCACTATTCATCCAACCTAAACACATTCTTGCAAAGCCACTCACAAATTTCGGTAATCTAAACGTATAAACACGCATGATTTCACTCCTTCTTATCAATCTGAGCTACGTATTAATAAACATATGCCAGATGTGAAGGAGATAGACCCTTGTTCGTCCAATACTTCATTACTTGTAAAGCGTGAACTACCTATGTTTATTGTTTCAGTGTCCACATTATATTTCATACCAGTAAGTGTAATATGCTCTACGGTTCCATGAAAAGCAAAGAAAGATACGAATGGTAATTGAGGATTGAACGCTATTTTTGTAGTTCCTGGAGTCAACAAGCGCATTTCATTCCATTTGTTGCGAATGATAAACTGAATTCCGGGATTGTCCATCTGAAATCGATAAACGCTGTTGAGTACAGAAATAAAATGATCCAAACGCCCTCCTGTTACACCCATTATCACGATTTTTTGTGGATCAAAATCGAGTGAGTGCGTAAGCGCTAAATCTGTATCTGTTTCATCCTTATCCACAGATGCTATTTTTACTGAAGCTACTCGCTCTTCAATACTTGTAAATTCTTTAGTGGATAATGAATCAAAATCCCCGACAGCTACATTTGGAATGATCCCTTCGTTAAGTAAATACACTGACCCCTTATCCGCTCCAATAAAAACAACATCCTTAGATGATTTGAACGGCTTTAGGTCGGCCAATTCTTCAATTGGCCCCCCAGCGCATATCACAACCGTTGTCATGCACGTATCGCTCGTTCGCCTGCTTGTTGAATGTCTTGCAGAGCTTGTTTACGGTCTTGTTGATTATAGATAGCTGAACCGGCAACAAAAATCGTGGCACCCGCTTCCGCACAGGGAACAATCGTTTCGGCATTAATACCACCATCAATTTCAATTTCAATCGCTAAATCTTTTTCTTTAATAAGATCAGCTAATTGTTTTATTTTTGGAATGACGGAGTAAATAAATTTTTGACCGCCGAAACCAGGATTTACTGTCATAAACAGGACCATGTCAATGTCTTCTAAAACATGCTGAATTGATTCAATAGGCGTATGTGGATTTAAAACAACTCCGGGTTTTACTCCAAATGAACGAATCAATTGAATTGTTCTGTGCAAGTGTGGACACGCTTCTACATGAACTGTTATATAATCAGCACCAGCTTTTGCAAATGATTCAATATAGTTATCGGGGTTCTCAATCATTAAATGAACATCTAAAGGTAGTTTTGTCACAGGTCTTAAAGCTTCCACCACAATAGGTCCCATTGTAATATTTGGAACAAAATGTCCATCCATTACATCAATGTGTATGAGGTGTGCGCCAGCTTGTTCGACTTCTATTACTTCTTCAGCCAATTTCGAAAAGTTGGCAGCTAGAATTGATGGGGCTATTTTAATCATTTTAATACCTCGGCTTTCGCTCGTTTATTTCGTCTAAAAACTTAACATAGTGCTTATATCTATAATCTTTAATCTCTCCAGCTTGTACTCCAGCAAGGACTGCACATTTCGGTTCACTTAAGTGTAAACACTCTCTAAATTTACAACTATCAGATACTGCTCGGAATTCCGGGAAACAATAAGATAATTGTTCTTTATCGATTTCATCAAAATCAAAAGAACTGAACCCGGGAGTATCAGCTAACAATCCGTCACAAACTTGAACAAGTTCAACATGACGAGTTGTATGTTTTCCTCGACCAAGGGCTTGTGAAATGATACCAGTTTTTATATTTAAGGAAGGCAACACTGTATTTAGTAATGTTGACTTCCCTACACCAGACTGACCAGCTAAAACGCTGATTTTACCTTGTAAGATAGGAGCGATGTTGGCAACCAAATTTTCGTCGTCTTTAAATGTTTCTATTATTTGGTATCCAATCGCTCGGTAATCATCTATAAAAGGGCGAATTTTAGCCATTTCTGATTCAGATATCAAATCCGTTTTGGTTAAACAAATAATTGGCTTTACATTAAATGATTCTAATACAACAAGAAAACGATCTAATAATAACGGATTGAAATCTGGTTCAGTTAGAGAAAATACTAATAAAGCTTGATCAACATTAGCGATAGGTGGACGAATTAGCGCATTTTTTCGTTCATGTACGACAGTGATTGTTCCATCAGAACCGTCTTCCACTTCATAATCGACAAAGTCGCCTACCAGTGGGCTTACCCCCCGGTTTCTAAAAACACCGCGTGCTCTACATTGAATAAATTGTTGCCCGTCCTGAACATAATAAAACCCGCTAAGTGCCTTACGAATTTGTCCTTTCGGCATCGAATTCCTCCCTAATCGAAACTGTCATACTCAATAATTTCGTCTTCTATGACTTTTGAGTCGACCATGATTCGATATGCTCCTTTTTGACCTTCTTCTATTTCTAATTGAATTTTTTGTTGTTTTGATTCAGTCAAGACAAACTCCTCTACTGGCTCTGCAAGTGAATGCGTTTGATCCTGCAAATAAATACGAACAATTTGCTCAGCACCTTCTGTTTCTGGTTCATATGGAATTTCAACCGATTTAATAAAGGTTTTAACTTTTTTGGCAACTGGACCCTTTGAAAGAACAATATCTATTGAACTCCCCGGTTCTAACTGAGTTCCAGCAACGGGCTTTTGCGAAATCACGAATCCTTCAGGAACATCTGCAGAGAACTCTTCATTTACTATTCGAATATTAAATCCAGATGATTTAGCATAATCATTTAATGTTTTTTCATTGTATTGTTTGGTTAAATCAATGACACTATATAATTCTTGTCCTTTACTAACAACAAACACAAGTTCTGTCTCATCTGGTATCAGTTCAGAATCTCCAGAAGGTTCTTGTGAAATGATAGTGCCAACAGGTTCTTGTGAAAATTCTTCAACTGTCTCGATAGATTTAAAATTTTGTTCAGCTAATAATTCTCTTACTTCGTTAATGTCGCGGCCTTCATAATCAGGTAAGGAGACTAGCTCTTTCCCACTCGAAATAATGAAATCAATTTCAGTTCCTTCTTCTCTTATTTTACCGTTTTCTGGAATTGTGCGAATAACTTTACCTTCTTCAATTTCCTCAGAAGACTCTTCCGTTTCATTTCCCGCAATAAATCCAACTTCTTCTACCTTATCAATCGCTTCGTTTAAGGACTTATTTGCAACGTCTGGTACTTCAATTTTTTCAGGTCCAAACATTCCTGGAAAAGCAATAATGACGATTACACTTGTCAACAGCAACAATGAAATAATACCCAAAACCCATGGCCATTTTTTCTTTTTCTTTTTCTCTTCCACCACGGGTTTAGAAAATACTTGCTCTTTCGTGTGTTGCTTTGTTTCAGTTATTTTATCGTAACTTGTACCTTCTTTTATAACAGGCATTGCTTTAGTTGCATCGTCATCGTAAGGAATTGCGAAGGCTGCTTCGTTTGCACGTTCTGCAGATAATACATTATTTAAGTCATGTTCCATTTCCTCAACTGTTTGATAGCGATTTCTTGGATCTTTTGAAGTTGCTTTCATCACTACATTTTCTAAACTTTGTGGAATAGTAGGCACGACAGCACGCACTGAAGGTGTTTCCGTTTGTAAGTGTTTTAATGCAATTGATACTGCAGATTCTCCCGAAAAAGGCAATTTACCTGTTAGTAGCTCGTATAATACGATACCAAGCGCATAAATGTCTGATTGCTTCGTTGCAGTACCACCACGTGCTTGTTCAGGAGATAAATAATGGACAGTTCCCAGCACTGAATTGGTTTGTGTAAAGGATGTTGCACTCAAAGCCATTGCAATCCCAAAATCTGTGATTTTGACGTGGTATACGCCATCCATCAAAATATTTTGCGGTTTTATATCACGGTGAATAATTTGATTTTGATGTGCGTGTGCGATTGCAGATGTCAATTGTTTCATGATTCTCACTGTCTCATCTGGTGATAAAGGAGCATTATCTACAATATAGTGTTTTAATGTTTTGCCTTCAACAAACTCCATCACCAAATATTGCAAGTCACGATCTTCACCTACATCAAAAATATTAACAATGTTTGGATGGGTTAAACTCGTAGCTGAAAGTGCTTCGCGTTGAAATCTCCGATGCAAATCATCTTCATTTGAGAAATCGTAACGTAACACTTTTATGGCTACGTCTCTATCTAATATCATGTCGTGAGCGAGGTAAACATTGGACATGCCCCCGCCGCCAATCATTTCGATTACTTTATAACGTCCACTGATTCTTTTGCCTAAGAGCATGCCTACACCTCCTCTTTTGTATTGTTAATCAGAACAAGAGAGATGTTGTCTTCTCCACCTTTTTCATTTGCAAGGTCTACTAAGTATTTTCCTTTTTCATGAATGGAGACATTGGTTGAAAGAATATTGGTCATGTCATCAATTGATAATTTATTACTTAATCCATCAGAACATAAAAGTAAATATGAATATGTAGGTGACATTAAAGAGAAAAAGTCAGGTTCAATCGTTTTTTCAGTTCCTAATGATTTCGTAATTAAATTTTTCTTTGGATGACTTTGTGCTTCTTCTTCACTAATTTCACCATTTTCAACTAACACATTTACATATGAATGATCCTTCGTCAATTGCATCATTGTTCCCGAATGTACTCCATATGCACGACTATCCCCTATATGACAAAGAATTTTTTGATTATCAGTAATAACTACTGCTAAAAAAGTGGTCCCCATCCCTTGGCAATCTTCATGTGTTAATGAATAATCAAAAATTAATCGATTAATCTTTCCAACAGCGTGCAAAAACCATAGTTTAATCGAGTCCTCAGAATAAAAATGTTGTGGGGTAGCGCTTAAAAAAAATTTGCCGATTTTAGTAATGGCCATGTCACTTGCGATATCTCCTGCATTGTGTCCGCCCATACCATCAGCAATAACACCTAATCGGACAAAATCAGATCGTATGAACATTGCCGCACAATCCTCATTCACCGATCGTTTTTGACCAATATCACTTAATACAGTGTACTTCATCAATAGTCACTCCGTTTCTTGTTGACGCATCATAACAATGAAATTTTCTGCATGAAGCGCCAATATCAGAACCGTGTTCACGACGGTTTTTTGCTAAAATCCCATAATTGCTTGTTCATTCCTATACACAGTTCTTTGGTAATAGTTATTCTTTAATTTGCATTGTTAGAAACGGAGTCTTTTTTACGGAATGCTGCAACAAAGAAACCATCGCTGTTAAAATCTTGTGGAAAAATGTGAATCAACCCATCTTTTGTCAAGTGATGAAAAGCCTCAGGAAGTATATCTAGTTTGTCTAACATCATATCAGAATGGCTAGCAAGAAAAGCTTGTACAGTGCCGTTATTTTCAACTTCATCTATCGTACATGTACTATATACAATCAGTCCACTCGGCTTTATTAACTTATAAGCTTCGTCGAGAAGTTTAATTTGAACTTTATGCAAAGAAGCAAAGTCCTCTTCTTTTTTTGTATATTTGATATCAGGTTTTCGACGAATGACACCTAACCCGCTACAAGGTGCATCTACAAGAATACGGTCAAACGATTGCTCGTCATACTCAATCGTTAATTCTCGGCTGTCCCATGTGCGTGTTTCAATATTTTCAAAACCTAATCGACTTGCTTGATCAGCAATAAGTTTCACTTTATGTGGATGCAAATCAACTGAAACAAGGAATCCTTCTCCGTTTAGTTTCTCCGCGATATGCATCGATTTCCCACCCGGTGCGGCACACATATCCAATACTCTATGACCCGGTTCGACTCGTAGTGCGTATGTTGGAATCATCGAACTCTCGTCTTGTATTGAAACAGCTCCGTATTGATAAGCCTGTGTTTTAGCAACTTGCCCCTTTTCAATGTGAAGGCACTCAGGGATTACTTCGCTTTGATTAGCTACAATTCCTTCATCTAGTAACATATCGATTGCTTCTTGCACTGAAGTTCGGGTGGTATTAACGCGAACAGTATGTGCTGGTGGAATATTATTTTCAAAAGCCATCGTTTCCGTTTTTTCAAAACCAAATTGTTTTACCCAGCGTTGAATTAACCATAATGGATGACTTGATGCGATAGATAAGCGTTCGATTGGGTCTAGTATATCGTCAATTGAACGAACTCCTTGACGCAAAATACCTCTTAAAATACCGTTTACTAATCCGGCTGTTCCTTTATGGCTTCGCTTCTTAGCAATCTCAACTGCTTCATTTACAGCGGCGTGATTTGGAATACGATCTAAATAATGAATTTGGTAAAGTGATAAACGTAATAATTGACGAACCCAATCATCCAGTTTTCCTTTAATGAATGGTTGTAAATAATAATCGAGAGTCATCTTGTGTTGAAGAGTCCCATAAGTGATTTCCGTTAAAAGTGCACGATCTTTGATATCAATATCATATTTTTCAATTGTTTGGTGTAGTAATAAATTGCTATATGCTTGACTCTTTTCTATCGCCATTAAAATTGATAATGCGGCATCACGGACATTGCCGTTCCACATTCGATATGATTTATTATTCATTGAAACTGATCCCCTATCTGTAATTTAGAACCAGTGCCTCGTAAAAACTCTTCGGCAGACATTTTTTTCTTCCCAGCTGGCTGCAATTCTGTAATTTCAAAGGCTTGCTCAAAACCTGTTTGCACAACAAGTCGATCTCCCATTAACTCAACCACTGTCCCTACGGGGTGAGTATAGCTTTGTTGACTCGGTTGTCCCCACCATACTTTGACGGCTTCTTCTCTTAAAGTCGTATACGCTACAGGCCATGGATTAAGTCCACGTACTTGGTTGTATATATCTTTTGCTGACTGATTCCAATCAATTCTTTCTTGCTCTCTTGAAATGTTGCGAGCGAAAGTTACCTTATTTTCATCTTGCACCACTCTTGCATTGCTACGGCTAAGAATCGTTGGCAATGTCTCTTTAAGTAAGTCACTGCCAACGATACTAAGTTTTTCAAACAAAATTCCTGTTGTATCGGCAACTTCAATCGGTATTGATTTTTGTGAAATGATATCACCGGCATCTAATTTTTGTGCCATATACATAATGGTGACACCCGTTTCGTGTTGACCATCGATAATAGCTTGGTGAATAGGTGCACCTCCACGATATGCAGGTAGCAGGGAAGCATGGACATTTAAACAGCCAAATTCAGGTGCATCCAGTATCTCTTTCGGAAGAATCTGGCCAAAGGCAGCCGTCACAATAATGTCTGGTTGCATTGCTAAGATTTCATCCATTTGTTGTGAACCTTTCAGCTTCTCAGGTTGCAACACAGGTAAACCTAGTCTCAATGCTTCTTTTTTAACGGGTGTTGGCGTTAACACTTTTTTGCGTCCTACAGGTCGATCTGGTTGTGTAACAACAGCTAGGATAGAATATCCTTCTTCTTGTAACATGGACAGAATCGGTACTGAAAACTCTGGGGTCCCCATAAAAACTAAAGAGGTCAAAGTATTTCCTCCTCTTCATTTTCTAGTTCAGAAGGATCAACGACACGCAGAATTTTCGAATCAAATAATATGCCATCTAAATGGTCTATTTCATGCAAAATCGCTCTTGCTTCATAATCCTCAGCCTCTAATTCGTACCATCTACCGTCTCTTTCCTGAGCTTTAATTCGCACATAAAAAGGACGTTCCACCTCACCATACAATTCCGGGAAACTTAAGCAACCTTCAATATCAATTACAGATCCTTCTGTTTCGAGGACTTCCGGGTTGATCATTTCGATGATGTCTTCACCTTCACCTAAATCAACAATGGCTACTCGGATGGATTCACCTACTTGAGGGGCTGCGATGCCAATGCCATCAGAATCAAGCATGGTATCATGCATATCTTTCAATAACGTCGCGAGCTTTCGATCAAATTTAAGTACTTTCTTTGTCGGTGTTGTTAATATTTCACTTGGGTGTTTTACGATCTTTCGTATCGTCAAATGTTATTCCTCATTTCGTGTCTGCTCACATAATGGATGATGGATTTAAGTCAATTGACATTAAAATTCCTTTTTTCAGCCAATCCGTCCGGTAAATACGGATTAATTGCTGAAGTACATCTGGGAGCATCGGTTCTTTTTTGTATTTTATCAAACATTGATAGCGATATCTATTTTGTACACGACTAATGGATGAAGCTGTAGGTCCAATAATTTCTGCCGTGTTGGATAAATTTTCGCGGAGCCAATTTGCCACTTTGTGAGCATATTCCGCTGTCATCAACACATCTTCATGTGTAATCTGAATGAGCACAACAAAAGTAAAAGGTGGGTAGGCAAATTGTTTTCGATTCATCATTTCTTGATGATAAAAAGAAATAAAATCATGATTTTGCGCATATTGAATGGCGTAGTGTTCTGGTGTGTAGGTCTGAACAACCACTTCACCCTTTTTATCATGTCTTCCTGCTCTTCCACTTACTTGAGTCAACAATTGGAATGTTTTTTCGGCTGC
Source organism: Paenisporosarcina sp. P5_A11 (assembly GCF_056400705.1). NCBI lineage: Bacteria > Bacillati > Bacillota > Bacilli > Caryophanales > Caryophanaceae > Paenisporosarcina > Paenisporosarcina sp. P5_A11. Next base: position 22,893 of record NZ_JBFUKT010000010.1, on the reverse strand, counting down.
TCGGAAATCTGCCAAATGGAGAGTGGTATCGGCTGAAAGCACTCCAACTAAAGTGATATTAGGAAAATCGAGTCCTTTAGCAATCATTTGAGTACCCAGCAATATGTCTGCCTTACCGTCGCCAAACATTTTCAATATATGTTCATGAGAGCCTTTTTTACGCGTGGTATCAACATCCATACGTAGTACTCGAGCTGTTGGGAAAAAACGAGCAATCTCTTCTTCCACTTTTTGTGTACCAGTTCCAAAAAATCGAATATGTTCACTTTCGCATTGTGGACACGAGTTCGGAACATGAGACTCTTCTCCACAATAATGACACTTAATCCGTTCTTGAGATCGATGATAAGTCATTGAAATATCACAATTTGGACATTCGACCACGGTACCACAATCACGACACATAACAAATGAAGAATGACCCCGTCGGTTTAGAAACAGAACCATTTGCTCCCCTTTTTCAAGGCGTAGACGAATAGCATCCGCTAATTCCAATGAAAACATGGATCTGTTGCCATTTTTTAGTTGCTCTCGCATGTCGATGATAGATACTTCTGGTAATGCTTGTTCACGAGGTCTCTTTGCTAAAGTTAACAAAGAATAATTCCCTTTTTTTGCTCGAGCATAAGATTCAAGCGAAGGGGTTGCACTCCCTAAAATGACTGGGCAATGGTGATATTCACTTCTCCAAATCGCTACATCTCTTGCATGATAACGAGGGGAATCATCTTGTTTATAAGTACCTTCATGTTCTTCATCTAAAATAATTAAGCCAATATTTTGAAAAGGAGCAAAGATAGCAGAACGAGCACCCACCACCACTTTGACTTCACCACGACTAATTTTTCGCCATTCATCATATTTTTCTCCAGTCGATAAACCGCTATGCAAGACAGCAACTAAAGAGCCAAAACGTTCTTTAAAGCGATTCGTCATTTGAGGGGTAAGTGAGATTTCCGGAACAAGAACGATAGCTTCTTTTTGATCCATTAACGATCGTTCAATCGCTTGTAAGTACACTTCGGTCTTACCGCTTCCAGTAATGCCATGAAGAAGAAAAGTTGTAGCTTCGCTATGATCATATGAATGAATAATTTCACTCAATGCGAGGTGTTGTTCATTAGTTAATGAGTGTTTTTTAGAGACATCAATCGTTCTATCAGCGTAAGGATCTCGGTAAACTTCTTCAAATTCTAATTTCGCCGCGCCTTTTTCTACTACTCCTTGTAACACAGCATTTGATGTATTAAGGTTTTTTAATACATCCGACAAAATGATGCGCTCCCCCACGTGATCTAACATCCAATTTATTACGTCCTTTTGTTTCTTCGCTTGGTTAGAGACATTTTCATAAATTTCTTTTAAGCGATTTACATCGGATTCAATTTGGACCATTCTCACTTTTTTTACAGCCGTCTTTTGTTTGACAGCGGTTTCGAGAACTAGAATTTGTTCTTTAATTAATTTTTTTATTGTAGAAAGCAATTCTTTCGATTCATCTGCTTTCAGCTCAATACTATCTTTTCCTTGAAATAAGGCTTGTACACTTTGTGGAAGCACAGCACTGGAATCTATAATTCGAAGTGTTTTTTCATATTTCGCTCGTAAAGCAGAAGGTAGCATGACTTGAAGAGCATCAATTTCATAACATAAAGTTTGACGCTTTAACCACTTGGTCATAGCCAGCATTTCTTGTGTTAATACGGGTTCGATATCTAATAATTCACCAATTGGCTTTTGTTTATTTAAAGGAACATCTGTGTCACTTTTTAATGCGATAACAAATCCAAGAACTTGGCGATTTCCAAATGGGACTTTCACACGACTTCCACTTTCAATGATGGATTGGTATTTTTCTGGGACCGCGTAATCAAACGGTCGATCAATCGGATAAGCTGCCACGTCTACAATGACCTCAGCGAACATGTTTGACATCCTCTTCATGGTCCAATATCGTTTCAAACAGCTTTGTAGCTAACTCTTTTTTCGTCATATTGTCAAAATGGTTTATATAATTTTCTTTACCAATGACCACGACTGTATTTGTATCAGTACCAAAACCACTATCTATTCGCGTGACATCATTGGCTACAATATAATCAGCATTTTTCTTAATTAGTTTTGCCTTCGCATATGCTTCTACATTATTTGTTTCTGCTGCGAATCCAATTAATAGTTGATGTGATTTTCTTTGGCCAAGTGTCATTAATATGTCAACGGTCCGCTCAAGTTCGAGAGTAGAGTCACCCACTTGTTTTTTCATTTTCTGTGCATAAATCGTTTTCGGACGATAGTCTGCTACTGCAGCCGTCTTAATGACAATATCGGCATTATCATAATGTCGTAATACAGCTTGCAACATTTCTTCCGCACTTTCCACATTTTCAATTTTCACATCAAGTGGAATCGGTAAAGAAACCGGACCTGATACAAGAATAGTCTCTGCGCCAAGTTTTACGGCTGCTTCTGCAAGGGCATAGCCCATTTTCCCAGATGAAAAGTTAGTTAGAAATCTCACAGGATCGATTCGTTCACGCGTTGGTCCAGCAGTGATTACTACTTTCTTACCTTTTAACGGTAAATCTTTTGGTAAAAAGAAAGCTTCAACTAATTCAACAATTTTTTCTGGTTCTTCTAATCTTCCTTTGCCTACATATCCGCAGGCTAAAAAACCTTCTGAAGGTTCAATAAATTCATACCCATCTTGTGCAAGTGTCGCGATGTTGCGTTTCACTGCTGGGTTGTCGTACATATGTACATTCATAGCTGGTGCAATCCATACCTTGGCTGTAGTAGCTAAAAGGGTAGTTGTCACCATATCGTCGCCAAATCCATTTGCAAGTTTTCCAATAACATTCGCAGTTGCAGGAGCAACGATTACTAAATTTGCCCAGTCTGCTAAATCAATATGAGCAATGACTTGTGAACTTTTTTCATCAAATGTATCGGTATAAACATCATTTCTAGACATGACTTGAAAGCTCAGAGGCTGCACAAACTTTGTAGCAGATTCCGTCATGATTACTTTGACATTTGCTCCCGCTTGAGACAATTTACTTACCAGTGCTACCGCTTTATATACCGCAATTCCACCAGTTACGCATAATAAGATATTTTTGTTTGCTAGCATGAACATTCTTCCTCTCTCAAACAACAAACTCCCAAAGCATTTTACGTCTTAGGGAGTTTTCATTGGGTAATAATAGGATTTATATTTCGTCTTCGTAAATTGTTTTTTCATCTTGCACTTCTTTAGTTAATGCCCCACAAGCTACTTCTTCTAATGCTCGTCCTACATATTTTAAAGAAACATAAGAAGTTAATCGCTCTCCGCCTTCTTCTTGTAATTGGCGTGCGCGTTTTGAAGCTAAGCTTACTAGTGAGTATTTTGAATCGATTTTACTTTTTAATGAATCAACTGATGGATATAACATTAATTAATATTCCCCTTCCAACATAGACAGATATCTTTTTTCAACACGTACTCTTCGACAATGCTCAGCAGTGACAATCGCATTTACGCGATCACATGCTAATTGTACTTCATCATTTTCAACAACAAAGTCATACAAGTTCATCATTTCAAGTTCTTGTCTTGCAGCCAAAATACGAGACGCAATTACGTCATCTGTTTCCGTGCCTCGTCCTACTAAACGTTGTTCTAATTCTGAAAGACTTGGTGGTGCTAAGAAAATAAATAAGCCATCAGGGGCTTTAGCACGCACTTGAGATGCACCTTGCACTTCAATTTCTAAAAACACATCACGCCCTGCGTCTAGCGTAGCATTTACGTAGTCTAATGGGGTTCCATAATAGTTCCCAACATAAGATGCGTATTCTAATAAACGCCCTTCTACGATTAATTGTTCAAATTCCTCATGAGATTTGAAAAAATAATCGACACCATCGACTTCGCCTTCACGCGGCTTTCTAGTCGTCATTGAAATTGAATATTCATAATTCGTGTCAGGTTGTGAGAATAATTCTTTTCGCACTGTACCTTTCCCAACACCAGATGGCCCTGAAAGGACGATTAATAATCCACGTTCTTTTCGCATTAAATCCCTCTTTTTATCTATTCGGTTTGTTCTAACATACGTGTTACCATAGTTTCTGCACTAACGGCAGATAATACAACATGCTCACTATTCATAACAAATATTGCGCGCGTTTTTTTCCCATACGTTGCATCAATTAAAAATCCTTTGTCTCTTGCATCTTGAACGAGACGCTTAATCGGCGCCGACTCAGGTTGCAAGATGGAGATGATTCGATCAACTGCTACCACACTACCGTTTCCGATATTGATAAACTTTAGACTCGGCACAGTCGTCCCTCCTAATAAAGCTAAACTTTCTTTGCTACATACTTAGCCAATTATATCACATTACCCTTAGAAAATGATAAGATAGAGCAAAACGTTTTGAAAGAGGAATTCTTATGGCATTTGATGGCTTATTTACAAAAGCAATGACGCACGAGCTCCAACAATTAGTATCAGGACGAATTTCAAAAATACGACAACCGAACTCACAAGAAATTGTTTTTCAAATTCGCTCTGGCGGTAAGAATAGTCGTTTACTTATTTCGATTCATCCTTCGTACTCGAGAATTCACGTAACGAATGAGGCAATCGATAATCCTTCTGAACCACCGATGTTTTGCATGTTACTTCGCAAACATTTAGAAGGTGGATTTATTTCCTCAATAACACAACTCGATATGGACCGCGTTATCATTCTTAGGGTAGAAAGTAAAAATGAAATCGGTGACGATATGGTGCGAGAATTACATATTGAGATTATGGGACGACATAGTAATGTTATTTTAGTGGACCCAGTTCGAAATCTTATCCTGGATAGTTTAAAACACTTGTCTCCTTCAGTTAATAGTTACAGAACGATATTACCGGGTCAACCGCATATTGCACCTCCAACTCAAAATAAAAAAAATCCTTATGATGTGGATGAACCTTTTTTCCACTCATTATTAGAATCGGAAGATGTATCACGTGAATTCATGACACACCTTGCCGGATTTTCACCTTTACATGCAAAAGAACTTGCTTACCTTGTAGCACACAGCGAACAACCAAGTTATGAAGTATTTAAAAAGTTCATAGATGAATTTGATCAAACAAATCCTTCAGGTACATATATAGAAAGTGGAAATAAAGCTATTTTTTCAAGTGTTGATTTACAGCATGTCGAAGGAAATAAAACACCCTATAATTCTTTAGGAGAATTACTCGACAAAGTCTATTTTGCACGAGCTGAACGTGACCGAGTAAAACAACAAGCTGGCGACTTAGAACGCTGGTTACAAAATGAACTTGATAAATTGAAATTAAAAATGAAAAAACTAGCTAAAGAAAAAGCGAACGCTGAAAAACTGGAAACCTTCCAACTTCATGGCGAACTGTTGATGGCAAACTTGTATAACCTTGAAAAAGGAATGACAGAGGCCGAAATCGTCAATTACTATGATGAAAATAATGAAGTCATCAAAATACAATTAAGCCCAAGAAAAACACCAGTAGAAAACGCACAAAGTTTTTACACGAAATACAATAAAGCAAAAACAGCCCTTTTGAAAACTCAACAACAACTCGATAAAGCACAAGACGATATCAACTATTTAGAAATGTTACAGCAACAAGTAATGCAAGCATCTCCACAAGACATCGAAGAAATTCGTGAGGAACTTGCTGAACAAGGCTGGATGAAAGCACGAATTTCGAAGAAGAAGAAAAAAGTAGTTAAGCCGACACCTGAAGCTTTCGTCTCTACTACAGGATTGCCAATTTCTGTCGGAAAAAACAACAAACAAAATGATTATTTAACATTTAAAATCGCGAGTAAATCTCAAACTTGGTTCCATACAAAAGATATTCCAGGATCTCATGTCGTTATTCATGACAATGACCCAGATGAAGCAACCATTTTAGAAGCTGCAATGCTTGCAGCATACTTCAGCAAAGCTCGGGATTCATCGTCTGTTCCTGTCGACTATACCGAAGTACGTCATGTAAAAAAACCAAATGGTTCAAAACCCGGATTTGTTATTTATTTTGAACAAAAGACAGTATTTGTAACCCCTAGTGAAGATATCGTAAGAAAACTTCGTAAATAAAATACTTAAAAGCCATCCAATTTAATATGGATGGCTTTTGTTTATGGCTTGGATGTTCTATGAGCGGATATTTGTCAACTACGCGCGGTTATCGGATGTCTATGATCGATTTATTGTCGGCTATGCACGGATTCGTGTCGACTATCAGCGTTTCTCACAGAAAGCACTTAACCATCCATCAATAAAAGCCATCCAACTAGTTGGATGGCACATAAATGACTATAGTTGTCCGTGTTTTAGTTTTTCATGCCACTCGATTAGTTGAGGTCTTTCTTCATCACTAATTTGTTTCGCTTGTGATGCGACTTCCACTAATGCATCAAAGTTCGTTAAGCTAATGTATTTAATGCCAGCTTCTTCAAACAATTCATCTGCTCGCTTCAAGCCATATGTAAAGATGCTAACTACACCAAGTACGATACATCCTTGTTCTTGTAACGCTCGAACGGCATCAATGCTGCTGCCACCAGTTGAAATCAAATCTTCCACAACAATGACTTTTTGTCCTGCTTCAATTTCGCCTTCAATTTGATTGCCACGACCATGTTCTTTTGCTTTTGAACGAACATAGACCATTGGCAAGTTGAGTACATCACTGACCCAAGCAGCGTGCGGGATACCTGCAGTTGCTGTCCCTGCAACGACATTCGTTTGTGGGAAGAACTCTTGAATATTAGATGCCAAAGCTTGTGCAATTTGTTTGCGCACAATCGGACTAGACATTGTTAATCGATTGTCGCAATAGATAGGTGATTTAATTCCAGACGTCCATGTAAATGGGTCTTGAGGACGTAATTCCACCGCTCCAATGGATAATAACGCAGTTGCAATTTCATGTTGCTGACTTTTCATTAATAACCCTCCCATTGTTGTTTTACCATGTGATAAGCTTCTACAGCATTCGTTGATTGCGTAATAGCTCTTCCAACGACAATCAAAGAAGATCCCTCTAATCTCGCAACTTCGGGGGTTGCGATTCGAATTTGATCATGACCTTGTCCTTCGTTCAATCGAATCCCTGGTGTTACACGAAGGAAATCCTGCCCACATTCATTTTTAATTGTAGCAGCTTCTAAAACAGAACAAACTACTCCATCTAAGCCAGCTTGCTTTGAAAGTGCTGCATAATGAAGAACGGAATCATGTAAAGACGAGTGTATATTTTGCTCTTCTTGCATTTGTTGTTCACTTGTAGACGTTAGTTGTGTCACGCCAATGATTAAAGGACGTGTCTTACCTGCTGGTGTCCCAGCCTCTAAACCCTCTATAGCACTTTCCATCATTCTAAGGCCACCTGCGGCATGGACATTAACTAAATCTGCTCCAAGATTGGCAAGCCCTTTCATAGCGGACTTTACGGTATTTGGAATATCGTGTAGTTTCAAATCTAGAAACACATCATGTCCTCGTTCTTTTAACTCGTTGACAATTGTAGGTCCTTCTTGAAAATATAGTTCCATCCCCACTTTGACAAATAACTTCTCGTTAAACGGTTTTAAAAAATGAAATACTTCTTCTTTCGTTGCAAAATCTAGGGCGATTATCGGATTGTGCTTGTTCATCGGTGGCTCCTTCCTATCAACTCAGAGACATGATTTAAACCTAACCAATCTAACTTCTCAGGTAATTGTTCGATGATGTTTGGACATACAAAAGGATCTACGAAATTCGCTGTACCAACTGCTACAGCACTTGCTCCTGCAGACATAAAGTCAATAACGTCATCAACCGTAGTTATTCCACCCATTCCAATTATGGGAATGGACACTTGTTTTGCCACTTCATATACCATTCGAAGAGCTACAGGCTTAACAGCAGGTCCAGATAAACCTCCTGTACCGTTCGCAATAACAGGTTTACCAGTTCGTGTATCTAAGCGCATACCGATAAGCGTGTTAATCATGGTAATACCGTCTGCTCCGGCCGCTTCGACTGCTCGGGCAATTTCACCAATATCAGTTACATTCGGAGACAATTTCACATAGACTGGCACCTCAGAAACTGCTTTAACTGCAGCTGTAAGTTCAGCTGCTACTGCAGCATCCGTTCCAAATGTTATGCCTCCACATTTCACATTCGGACACGAGATATTTAATTCTAGAGCTTTAACATTTTTCGATTTAGAAATGTGTTTGGCTACTTCCACATAATCTTCCGTTAATGTACCTGCGACATTTGCAATAATCGGTACTTCGTATTGTTCGAGCCACTTAAGTTCTTCAGCTATTACTTTTTCCAACCCTGGATTTTGAAGTCCGATTGCATTTAACATCCCAGATGCTGTTTCAGCAACTCGAGGAGTTGGATTTCCTAAGCGAGTTTCTAGTGTTGTTGCTTTAATCATGATGGCACCGAGTTTTGAAAGGTCATATAGCTTGGCATATTCTTTTCCAAAACCAAAGCAACCGGAAGCAGGCATAATTGGATTTTTTAAGGATAAACCTGGTATTTCTATCGCTAATCGATTCATATGTGCACCACCCCAGCAGCAAATACAGGTCCATCACTGCAAACTTTTACGTAATCGACTGCTGTTTGTTCCGTTGTTTTACATACACAAGCGAAACATGCACCTAGTCCACAGCCCATCCGTTCTTCAAACGATAAAAATCCTTTTTTGTCAGGATACATGTTCTCCATTGCAACAAGCATTGCTGTGGGGCCGCATGTAAAATACGTTGAGAAATCGGTCTTTAATTCGGCCAACACAGTGGTTACAAACCCTTGATGCCCATGTGTTCCATCGACTGTTACAACATGAGTTTCGCCTAATTCACCAAACAACTCTTCATAAAAAACAACTTCTTTTGTTTGGAATCCTAGAATATGGATTGGCTTTACACCTTTTTCTACCAACCTTTTAGACAGTTCATATAAAGGAGGTACGCCAATTCCCCCCCCTACTAAGACAACAGTTTCACCAGGTGCAGCTTCATCAATAGGGAAACCGTTTCCGAGTGGACCAAGAACATCCACTTCTTCGCCTATATTTTTTGTTGCGAGCATGGATGTACCTCGTCCTTCAGCACGATAAATGATGGTGAATTCCAACGTTTCACGATCGATAGAAGCAATGCTTATAGGTCTACGAAGCAATGGCTCATAACTATCTGAAACGCGAATGTGGACAAATTGACCAGGACTTTTCATCTCGTGAACCAGCTGTCCGATTAGCGTCATTTCATAAATGTTGTGAGCAATTTCTCTATGTTTTACGACACGCATGCGTTCTTGTCGAATCATTCAAAAACCCCCTGCTTTGGCATTTCTTCTGCTTGGAATGTCATGGATTCAATAACGCTTAACATGGCTTTTGCCGTATCTAGAGAAGTTAAGCAAGGGATACCATTTTCTACAGATTCTCTTCTAATACGGAATCCGTCACTTTCAGGTTGCTTGCCTTTTGTCAAAGTGTTGATGACAAATTGTGCTTCACCTTTTTGAATATAATCAAGAAGTGTTGGTCCTTCACTTCCTATTTTATTAACCATAGTTACTGGAATTCCCGCTTCTTTAATTGATTCAGCCGTACCCTCAGTTGCTAAAATCCTGTACCCTATTGAAGTGAAGCGTCGTGCAATCGACACTGCTTCTTCTTTATCTTTATTTGCTATCGTCATAAGTACTGATCCGTGATCTTTAATTTCCATTCCTGCAGCGACTAATCCTTTGTAAAGCGCTTTTTCTAATGTAATGTCTTTACCCATTACTTCCCCTGTCGACTTCATCTCAGGTCCTAATGTAATATCTACTCTACGAAGTTTTGCAAAACTAAATACTGGAACTTTTACAAACACTCCACGTGGAGCAGGAGCAAGGCCGTTGGTAATTCCTTGTGATGGTAGAGATTGACCTAGAATGGCTTTCGTTGCAATTTTCGCCATTGGGATATTCGTTATTTTACTTAAGAAAGGTACTGTTCGGCTTGAACGAGGGTTTACCTCAATCACATAAACCTCACCTTTAGAGATGACATATTGAATATTCAACAATCCAATAATGTTTAACCCTTTCGCTAATCGTGTTGTGTAATCAATGAGTGTATTTAAATGTTCATCAGACAAGTTTTGAGGTGGATAGACAGCGATAGAATCTCCTGAGTGAACACCTGCTCGTTCTATATGTTCCATGATTCCTGGTATACATACATTTTCTCCATCTGAAATGGCATCTACTTCAATTTCTATACCAGTTAAGTAGCGATCTACTAACACAGGGTGTTCTGGACTTGCCTCAACAGCAGTTTCCATATAATGAGCCAACTCTTCTTGGTTGTAGACAATTTGCATTGCTCGACCTCCTAATACATATGAAGGACGAACAAGTACTGGATAACCGATTTCATTGCCAATGATTACTGCTTGTTGAGCTGAAACAGCAGTTTTACCCATTGGTTGCGGGATATCGATTTCATGAAGAGCTCGTTCAAATTTATCGCGATTTTCTGCACGATCTAAATCTTCTAACGATGTACCAAGGATTTGAACCCCACGTTCTTGTAGTTTATCCGCTAAGTTAATCGCAGTTTGTCCACCGAACTGAACGACTACGCCTTTCGGTTGCTCTAAGTCTACAATGTGCATAACATCTTCAATCGTTAACGGTTCAAAGTAGAGCTTGTCCGAAATTGAAAAGTCTGTTGATACTGTTTCTGGATTACTATTGATAATAATCGCTTCATATCCCGCTTCTTTGATTGCCCAGACGGAATGAACCGTCGCATAATCAAACTCTACACCTTGACCAATTCGGATTGGACCTGAACCTAGTACAATGACACTTTCTTTTTCTGTTTTAACCGACTCATTTTCATCTTCATAAGTGCCATAAAAATAAGGTGTTTCTGATTCAAACTCTGCTGCGCATGTATCCACCATTTTATATACAGGGATTAATTGTTGTTCTTTGCGCCAGTTGTAGACGGATAATTCATCAGACTTCCATAGTTTCGCTAAAGTATGATCTGCAAAGCCCATACGTTTTGCTTTTCTAGCTACGTCAAAATCAAAAGGATTTGCTGCGACTATCTCTTCGTACTTCACAATGTTTTGTAGTTTATTTAAGAAGAATAAGTCAATTTGACTCCAGTCGTGAATCGTCTCGATTGTTACTCCTCTTCTAAGAGCTTCACCAATAAAGAACAAACGCTCGTCTCCTGCGCGACGGATACGTTTTTCAATCCACTCGTCTGTCATGTCTTCTGCATTTTTTAGATTTAAGTGAAATTGTCCTGTTTCAAGTGAACGTACTGCTTTTAATATAGACTCTTCAAATGTACGACCGATCGCCATAACTTCACCAGTTGCTTTCATTTGAGTTCCTAAATTACGTTTCGCCGACTCGAATTTATCAAAAGGCCAGCGTGGAATTTTGGTTACTACATAGTCAAGTGCTGGTTCAAAGCAAGCGTAAGTTTTGCCTGTCACTGGGTTCATCATTTCATCTAGTGTTAAGCCGATAGCAATTTTAGCAGCTAGCTTCGCAATTGGATAACCTGTCGCTTTTGATGCTAATGCAGATGAGCGACTAACACGAGGATTCACTTCAATGATGTAGTAGTTAAAACTATGTGGATCAAGTGCTAACTGAACATTACAACCACCTTCAATTTTCAAAGCGCGAATAATTTTCAATGAAACATTTCTAAGCATTTGATATTCTCGGTCTGACAAGGTTTGGCTTGGCGCTGTAACAATTGAATCACCTGTATGAATACCCACTGGGTCGAAGTTTTCCATGTTACACACGACAATCGCATTATCATTTGAATCTCTCATAACTTCATATTCAATTTCTTTATATCCTGCAATCGATTTTTCAAGTAAACATTGTGTAACTGGACTATATTTCAGTCCACTCGTCACTGTTTCCAAGAGATCTTCATCATTGTGACAAATCCCTCCGCCAGTTCCACCAAGTGTAAATGCGGGACGAACAATTACCGGATAACCAATACGTTTGATAAACGCATGAGCCTCTTCCATGTTGTGGATAATGTCGCTATCTGGTACTGGTTCATTTAATTCATTCATTAATGTTCGGAATAAATCTCGATCTTCAGCTTTGTGAATGGCTTCTAATTTTGTACCTAGAATTTCAATCTTTAATTCCTCTAGAATGCCTGATTCGTCTAGTTCAATGGCCATATTTAATCCTGTTTGCCCACCGAGCGTTGGGAGAAGCGCATCAGGACGTTCTTTACGTAAGATTCGACTAACGAATTCCAATGTAATTGGTTCAATATATACTTTGTCTGCGATTTCAGTATCCGTCATGATTGTTGCTGGATTTGAATTGATTAATATAACTCGATAGCCTTCCTCTTTCAAAGCAAGACAAGCTTGTGTACCTGCATAATCAAATTCTGCTGCTTGTCCAATAACAATCGGACCTGAACCAATAACGAGAATGGTTTTAATATCTTGGCGTTTAGGCATTTTGTTTTTCTCCCTTCACATTAGCGTTCATTAACTCAATAAAGCGATCGAATAAGTGATTGGAATCTTCTGGTCCTGGTGATGCTTCTGGATGATATTGGACTGTAAAAGCAGGTACATCCAAATGTGCTAACCCTTCAACAGTGCCATCGTTTAATGCGATATGTGTTACTTTCAAACGTGTTCCTGTTAACGAATCTTCATCAACTGCGTAGCCGTGATTTTGTGAAGTAATTTCCGTTCGGCCTGATTCTAAATCTTTTACCGGGTGATTCGCACCTCGATGGCCAAATTTCAACTTAAAGGTATCTCCGCCACTTGCCAGTGCAAATAGTTGATGTCCTAGACATATTCCGAAAATTGGTATTTTCCCGATTACTTTTTGCAACATTTCAATCGCTTCTGGCACATCTTTCGGGTCTCCAGGGCCATTTGATAACATGATTCCATCTGGATAAATCGCCATAATTTGTTCTGCCGTCGTATTATAAGGAACCACCATAACATCACAGTCCCGTTTATTTAGTTCTCTTAAGATCCCGTGTTTCATGCCAAAATCGACAAGTACAACTCGTTTTCCTCGCCCTGGACTTGGATATGGACGTTTTGTTGATACTTGGTTAACTTGATCTGTAGGAAACGTTATATTTTTCAACTTTGCCACTACTTCATCAACGTTTACTTCTTCACCCGCAGCACTTAACATTCCTTTTACCGAACCAAGTTCTCGAATGATTCGAGTGAGTTTGCGCGTATCAATCCCTTCAATACCCGGGATATTTTTCAAGACAAACATTTCATTTAAGGTAGCATCACTTCTAAAGTTTGAAGGCGCATCGGCCAGTTCACGCACAACCAGCCCTTTTATGGCCGGTTCGATTGATTCAAAATCATCACGGTTGATTCCGTAGTTCCCGATAAGCGGGTACGTCATTGTGACAATCTGACCGCAGTAAGATGGATCAGATAAAGTTTCTTGGTACCCCGTCATTCCTGTTGTAAATACGACTTCACCTGCACTCGCTTCTACACTTCCAAAAGCAGTTCCAACGAACACATCTCCAGTTTCTAAAATGAGGCTTCTTTTCATCATCATTTCTCCTCCTGCCAAATTACATTTCCTTCAAACATCGTCATGACCGGCCATCCTGTACAAGTCCAATCTTGGAATGGTGTGTTTTTACCATTTGACACGAATGTAGCAGTGTCTATATTTTGTTCTTTTGTTAAGTCAATAAATACTAAGTCAGCTGACTCTCCCATAAGCAGTCTACCGTATGGCAAACCAAACACATCTGCTGGCTTGTTTGTCAGCCAATCAACTAGCTGTGTTAACGTCCATTTTCCTGTTTTCACAAAGTGCGTATATAAAAGCGGGAATGCTGTTTCCAATCCAACTATGCCAAATGGTGCTTGTTCCATGCTATCGCCTTTTTCTTGAGCCGTATGTGGTGCATGATCCGTTGCGATGAAATCAAGAGTCCCATCTTCTAATCCTTCTATTAATGCTTTTAAATCTTCATGTGCTCGAAGTGGAGGATTCATTTTCCAGTTTGGATCGTTCGCTGGAATGTCATCTTCACAAAGAAGTAAATGATGAGGACTTACTTCAGCTGTTACTTTGACTCCCGCTTTTTTAGCATCTCGAATGACTCTTACGGATTCTTTGGTACTAACGTGACATACATGATAGTGAGCACCTGCAGCTTCAGCTAGTAAGATGTCCCGAGCAATATGAACGGACTCTGCAATTGAAGGAATACCTTTTAAGCCTAGCTCTTTATTTTTCTTACCTTCGTGCATTACTCCAGCGTATATCAGTGTGTTGTCTTCACAATGCGCTACAATCGGCATGTTTATTTTTGCAGCATCTTGCATTGCTTCAAACATCATGCCTGCTTGCTGCACGCCAACACCATCGTCAGTGAAAGCAAATGCTCCATGTTCTTTTAAAGCTGCAAGATCTGTTCGTTCTTTTCCAGCTTCACGAATCGTAATCGAAGCATATGGGAGCACTCGAATCATAGCTTTTTCTTTAATGAGCTGATTCACATGACTTAAATTTTCTACTGTATCTGGTACTGGGCGGGTATTTGGCATTGCACAAATGGTTGTATATCCACCCTTTGCTGCAGCGTGAGTACCTGTTTCAATCGTTTCTTTATGTTCACCACCTGGCTCTCTTAAATGAACATGTACATCAATAAATCCTGCTGATACAAAATGGCCCTTTCCATCGATAATTTCATCAACCTCAGGCTCAACCTTAGGATTCACTTCGATTATGCGTCCTTTATCGATTAAAATAGAACCTTCTATTAAATCGTTGTTATCGTTAAGTAATTGAATGTTACGAATGAATTTTTTCATCAAAATCTCTCCTTTAATACAGATTCTAGTATTGCCATACGCACGAAGACTCCGTTATGCATTTGTTTGAAAATTCGCGATTTCTCACTTTCAACTAATTCACTTGCGATTTCAACATCCCGATTTACAGGTGCTGGGTGCAAGATGATTGCTGTAGGTTTTAACTTTTCATAGCGTGCTTTCGTTAATCCGAATTTTTCGTGATAGAGTTGATTTGAAAACTCATTTTCTTTTGCATGCCGCTCGTGTTGTACTCGTAATAACATCACTACATCCGCAGAAGGCAACACATCTTCCCAAGATGAAGTGGATTCAAATTCTCCTTGCCATTCTTCTGGACATAAGAATGTAACGTGAGCCCCTAAATTGCTTAGAGCTTGAGCATTGGATTTTGCGACTCGGCTATGAGCTATGTCTCCAACAATCGTTACTTGAAGACCTTCGAACTTTCCAAACTCTTGTTTGATTGTATAAAGATCTAGCAAGCTTTGCGATGGGTGCTGACCCGAGCCATCCCCACCATTAATAATCGCAATATTTAATCCAGACATTAATTCTTCGTAAAAACCATTTTCTTCATGCCTTATGACTACAGCATCCACGCCGATAGATTCCAATGTTTTGACTGTATCATATAAGGTTTCCCCTTTTGTCGTACTAGAGGTACCTGCTTCAAAAGGTAAAACATGCAGGCCTAATTTTCGTTCGGCCATTTCAAAACTCATTTTGGTTCTTGTACTTGGTTCAAAAAACAAATTAGCCACTGTCATTTGCTTTATCAATTGGTGCGGTGAATTTTGTTGGAATTCTAATGCTCGCGTTAGCAATGATTCAATTTCATTAATTTCTAAGTTTTTCATACTTAATAGGTTCTTCACTTTGTAGCCTCCCGATTTCTTTATTAAAAGAAAAGCCCCTCAACAAAATTGTTGAGAGGCTTGGGCAACCTAAGTAAAGATCCATTGTCACATGGAACTTTACCAGTCGGTTTCCCTTTGCCTGCCTCTCTGGACTAGGTTTTAAAAGGTTTTATTTTTTCACTTCATCTTCTAATGAATCTTTTGCTTCTTGCGGTTTTCCTGGTAAAAGCAAATTTAATAATACTCCTACAATAGCTGCTAATGCCATGCCTTGGATTTCAAATGTATCCGTAAAGTGAAGTTTTGCTCCACCAATACCAATGACTAAGATGATCGACGAAATCACTAAGTTTCGTTTATTTCCAAAATCAATATTGCTATCAACTAACATGCGCAGCCCTGAAGACGCAATAATCCCAAACAACAAGATCGAAATCCCGCCAAGAACAGCGGTTGGAATGGTTGCGATTAGTGCCATGACTTTGCCAAAGAATGAAAATAAAATGGCCAAAATTGCTGCACCAGCAATTACGTAAACACTATATACTCTCGTAATTGCAAGAACTCCAATATTTTCTCCGTACGTTGTTTTAGGAGGTCCACCTAATAGTCCACTGATTAACGTTCCTAAACCATCACCAAGTAATGAGCGATGCAAGCCTGGTTCTTTTATGTAATTTCGATTAACAATTTTCCCTAGTACAAGTTGATGTCCGATATGTTCTGATATCGTCACAACTGCTATTGGTACCATTAATACTAATAATGTAGGCGTGATGGTGAAATCGTAGTCGACTCCCGGAATCAAGAACTCGGGTGAAGCAATCCATTTAGCTTTTAAAACCGATGAAAAATCAACAATGCCAATGACTAATGAATATAGGTAACCTACAATGATTCCGATTAAAACTGGCATTAAACTAATAATTCCTTTAAAGAATAAAGTAGCGACAACTGCTGCTGCCAATGTAACAAGAGCTGCTGAGAAATGCAACATGCTATAGTCTGTCGTCCCAGGAATGTTCATAGCCATGTTTATCGCAACAGGTGATAATGCTAAGCCGATGACTATAATGACTGGAGCCACAACAATCGGTGGCAATAACTTCATGATCCATTTATAGCCTGTTTTCCATATAATCAGTGACACAATGAAATAGACAAGTGCCACAAACAAACTACCAATCATTGCACTACCTATGCCGCCTTCTTTAGTTGCCATTTGAATAGGTAGTATGAAAGCGAAAGACGAACCCAAGTATGCTGGAACTTGGAATTTCGTTACGAACATAAAAATTAGGGTTGCAATACCACTCGTTAACAATGCGATAGCCGGACTCAACCCAACTAATTGGGGCACCAAAATTGTGGCACCGAACATGGCGAACATATGTTGCAAGCTTAGTGTAGTTAATTTTCCTGCTGACGGTCTATCGTGTATGTCTAAAACTGTTTGGGAATTATTCATCTTGTCCACCCCATTCTTCTATTCGTGAATCGTAACACTGTCTTCTTGATCGGTTTCATGTAATCGCACGACAATTCTTTCTATACTTGACGTAGGGATATTCTTCCCTACGTAGTCTGCACGGACCGGTAATTCTCGATGACCTCTGTCTATTAGAACAGCTAATTGAATTTGTGCTGGTCTTCCTAGATCCATTACCGCATCCATTGCAGCTCTTACAGTACGTCCGGTATACAGAACATCGTCTATTAAAATCACTTTTTGACCTGTGACGATGTGTTGAATATCTACTTGCTGAACAAGTGGTTCTTTATTTGCTGTCTTCATAGACAAATCGTCTCTGTAAAGTGTGATATCTAGTTCACCTGCTTTGATAGCCTTGCCTTCAATTTTTTCGATTTTCTCGGCTAAACGTTTAGCTAAGTAGGCACCTCTAGTTTTAATTCCAACTAAAATACAAGTTTCAATCCCTTTATTACGTTCAATGATTTCATGCGCGATTCTAGTCAACGCTCGGTTTATGGCTTGTTCGTCAAGTATATTTGCTTTTTCAACCATAATGGATTCTCCTTTTTCTTCAAAATAAAAACCCTCTCGTCCGCAGTGGATGAGAGGGTGTGAATGCAGAAAATCAGTCGTATCAAAACACACAGCATGTGCTTTTTACGTTTCACTGGTACCTTCTCAGCCTCTCTGGACTGTTATTAAAGGAGTTCTATTTAATTTTTTTCGGGAAATGGTATGAGCTTTGACTTTCGCTCTACACTTTTCACTAGTATAGAGTTACTTTTCTTTGTTGTCAACGTTCTCTTTCATTTCTTCTAGCAACTCGCTAAATACTTGCGGTAGTGGAGTTTCAAATTCCAAGTACTCTTCTGTACGAGGATGAATAAAACCGATTACAGCAGCATGAAGCGCTTGTCCGTCAAAATCAATTGTTTTTTTCGGTCCATACTTCGGATCACCCGCTAAAGGATAACCGATGTATTTCATATGAACACGAATTTGATGTGTGCGACCCGTTTCTAAACGACATTCAACTAAAGTAAAGTTGCCAAATCGTTCTAAAACACGAAAATGTGTAATCGCATGTTTTCCGCTATCGACTACTGTCATACTCTGACGATCGCGAGGATCACGACCAATTGGAGCATCAACTGTCCCTTTATCGTGCGGTATGTGACCATGTACTAATGCAATATATTTTCGAGTAACCGTCTTTTTCACAAGTTGGTCCACTAAAGACACATGAGCCTTATCGTTCTTCGCGACCATTAATAAGCCAGAAGTATCTTTATCTATACGATGGACAATCCCAGGACGCATAATGCCGTTAATACCAGATAAATCTTTTACTTGATACATTAATCCATTTACAAGTGTACCTGAAGTATGACCAGGTGCAGGATGAACGACCATACCACGAGGTTTATTCACCACAAGGACATCCTCATCTTCATAAACGATTTCAAGATTTAAATTTTCTGCTTCGATATCTAATGGTTCCGCTTCCGGTACAGTAACAGTAACAACATCATCAGGTTTAACTTTATAATTTGTTTTTACAGTTTCACCATTAACTAAAACAGCTCCATCTTTTAACCAAATTTGAATTTGACTACGAGACCAATCTGCTTCAAGACTAGCAAGCGCTTTATCAATACGCTCCCCTTTTTGTGCTTCTAAAATCTTATACGTATAATCTTCCATCTATTCACCTTTTCTCTTTGCAGCTTTTTCTGCTTTTTCTTCTAAAATTAATACAATGATGAGCATGACTACACCTATCGATAATGCTGCATCTGCAACATTAAAAATGGGGAAATCATAGTTTATTACCGGGATGAGTACATCTACAAAATCCACCACTTCACCACGGACTAAGCGATCAATAAAATTCCCAATAGCACCACCAAGTAGAACCATTAAACTAAGTTGAAATAATGGCTTTCCTTTTGCTTCTTTATGAAAGTAGTACAAAATACCAATGATTACGATTACAGTGACAATTGTAAATAACCACATTTGTCCTTCTAGCATTCCCCAAGCTGCTCCACGATTACGATGGGAAAGTAAGCCAAATGTTGGATCAATTAATACAATTTGTTCACCTAGTTCCATATTTTTCACAACTAACCATTTTGTCCACTGATCAATTGCCACAATGGCAATTGCAACTAAATAAAAAATGTACACGTATGTTCCTCCGTTACGCAAGTATCTTAGTTAGTTTACCACATAACACAATCATACAGAAAGAGCTGCCCAAAAAAGGACAGCTCCGGTTAACTAAAATTTTATACGTAATATTTTTCAACGACTTCAGCACAACGAGGACATAGTGTCGGATGCTTGTCATTTTCGCCAACTTTAGACGAGATTGTCCAGCAGCGTTCACATTTCTCACCTTGTGCTTTTACTACAACAACTGAAGCAACATCAAGAGTTAAAGCCTCTGAAGGTGCCTCTTCTTTTAAACCAGCTAACGTAAAGTCAGAAACGATAAAGAACTGTGCAAAATCAATTTTCGTCGTATCAAAAGCCGCTAGTAATTCTTTGTTTACGTAAACAGTTACTTTTGCCTCTAATGATTTACCGATTGTTTTTGCATTTCGTGCTTCTTCTAACGCTTTTAACACATCATCACGTACTAACATCAACTGCTGATATTTCGTGCGCAAAGCTTCAAATGATTCATGAGTTGTAGCTTCTGGGAAGTCAGTCAATTGAACGCTTTCCTCAGTTTCTTGTGTTAAGAAGACCCAAAGCTCATCTGTTGTATGCGGCAGAATTGGAGTAGTTAATTTTAATAACGAAACTAATGTGTCATACATCACGGTTTGCATTGCGCGACGATGTAATTGATTATGACCTTCGATATAAACAACATCTTTCGCGATATCTAGGTAGAAAGAACTTAAATCCGAAGATACAAAATTGTTCACTGCATGATAAACACTTGCAAAGTCATATTTGTCATAAGATTTACGGACTGTATCAATCAATTCTTGAAGTTTCATGAACATATATTGATCCACTTCACGTAAGTCTTCAAATGCTACGCGATCTGTTTGTGGGTCGAAGTCCGTAACATTGCCGTGTAAGAAACGGAATGTGTTACGAATTTTACGATACACTTCAGCAACTTGTTTGAAATTCGAATCTGATACTCGAACGTCTGCTGTGTAATCGACAGATGCAACCCATAAACGTAAGATATCTGCACCTAATTGATTCATTACTTTTGCCGGATCAATTACGTTACCAATTGATTTACTCATCTTGCGTCCTTCACCATCAAGTGTAAAGCCATGGCTTAATACCCCTTTGTAAGGAGCATGACCATTAATTGCAACACTAGTAGTTAAAGATGAGTTAAACCAACCACGATACTGGTCAGAACCTTCTAAATAAAGATCTGCTGGGTATTCCAAGTCATCTCGCTCATCTAACACTGCTTGATGAGAAGACCCAGAATCAAACCATACATCCATGATATCCGTTTCTTTTGAGAAACGACCATTTGGACTATCTTCATGTGTAAAGCCTTCTGGTAATAAATCTTTTGCCTCACGTTCAAACCAAACGGTAGAACCGTGTTCCCGGAACAATTTAGAGACATGAGCAATTGTTTCTTCTGTTAAAATCGGTTCATTATTTTCAGCATAGAAAACTGGAATTGGTACACCCCATACACGTTGTCGAGAAATACACCAATCTCCACGGTCACGAACCATATTGAAGAGACGTGTCTCACCCCAAGCCGGTGTGAATGTTGTATCTTTAATTGCTTGTAATAACTCGTCGCGGAATGCATCGATTGATGCGAACCATTGAGCGGTTGCACGGAAAATAACCGGCTTTTTCGTCCGCCAATCATGTGGTGCAGAGTGCGTGAAGAACGTTAATTTTTCTAAAGCACCAGCAGCATCTAATGCCTCTGTAATGACTTTATTGGCTTTATCATAAAATAACCCTTCAAATCCTGGTGCTTCTGCTGTCAAAACGCCTCGGTCATCGATTGGTGATAGTACTTCAAGCCCATATGCTTTACCTACTTGGAAATCTTCTTCCCCGTGCCCTGGAGCCGTATGAACACATCCAGTACCACCTTCGTCCGTTACATGCTCGCCGAGCATTACAAGCGAATCACGATCGTATAATGGGTGTTTCGCTACCATGCGATCCATTTGTTCACCTTTTAACGTCTGAACAATTTCATAAGACTCCCATTCTAGAGTAGTTGCTACATTCTCAAGTAATGCTTTAGCTACAAGGTAGCGAGTTGATGCAACTTCCACAATTACATAGTCGAATTCGGGATTTACTGAAATTCCAAGGTTTGCTGGAATTGTCCAAGGTGTTGTCGTCCAAATGATAATTTTCGTACCTTCTGCGACTACGCCTTTGCCCTCAGTCACTTCAAAACTCACATAAATTGAAGGAGACTTTTTATCTTGATATTCGATTTCTGCTTCAGCTAAAGCTGATTCACTTGATGGAGACCAATATACTGGTTTTAAACCTTTATAAATGTAACCTTTACGAGCCATCTCACCGAACACTTCGATTTGACGAGATTCGTATGCAGGTTTTAACGTAATGTAAGGATTTTCCCAATCCCCACGAACTCCAAGGCGTTTAAATTGACTACGCTGGCGGTCAATTTGCTCATACGCATACGACTCACATAAGTTACGGAATTCAGCAACCGTCATTTCTTTACGATTAACACCTTTGTTAGCTAAAGCTTGCTCGATTGGCAAACCGTGCGTATCCCAACCCGGAACGTAAGGT
Source organism: Paenisporosarcina sp. P5_A11 (assembly GCF_056400705.1). Lineage (NCBI taxonomy): Bacteria > Bacillati > Bacillota > Bacilli > Caryophanales > Caryophanaceae > Paenisporosarcina > Paenisporosarcina sp. P5_A11. Next base: position 829 of record NZ_JBFUKT010000010.1, on the reverse strand, counting down.
GCGTAATAGCCAGTCATTGATTTGTGTCGGACAATCATATCTTTTAACACTTTGTTTAATGCGTGACCCATGTGCAAATCTCCATTTGCATATGGAGGCCCATCGTGAAGATTAAAGCTAGGACGACCTTTTGTACGCTCTAATACTTTTTCATATAACTTCATTTCATTCCATTTCTCTTGCATTGCAGGTTCACGGGTAGGCAAACCTCCACGCATTGGGAATTCTGTTTTAGGCATTAATAATGTATCTTTGTATTCCATCTAAATAACCTCCTTAAAATTAAAAAACCCCTCATCCCAATGAAGGGACGAGAAGTTTTGACTCGCGGTACCACCCTAATTGCAACATCTAAATGTTGCCAGCTTAGATCACAATAACGGTGTGAAACCGAAATCACTTACAAAGTCCAGTTCAGTGATTTAACTCAAGAGTGATTTTCATTTGATTGCCACTTGTTCGAGCTCTCACCATCCTCGAATCGCTATTCTGTGCATTCAAAATACTGTCTCTATCAGCGCTTTATTAATTATTTTTCCAGTATATGTAGATATTATAGGGAATGATTACGTAATGGTCAAGCTACGTTTAGTCCTCTTTTTTATCTAAACGTTGCAACTGGCTTGTATCAACTTCATATTGCATTAAATGATCCCAATCATCGGTGTTGATTAAATCAAGTTGTGCTTCCACTAACATTTTAAAACGATTGCGAAAGACTTTTGATTGTTTTTTCAAATCTTCAATTTCTAATGCAATGCGACGAGCTTTAGTTAATGATTCATTAACAATTCGATCTGCATTTTTCTCTGCTTCTTTAACTATTAAT